>JAFDDL010000503.1 GCA_019310865.1 Deltaproteobacteria bacterium
TACCAGTTCCAGATCGGCCCCTTCTTCAGACTCCGCCACAGCCTCGTCAGATGCCGGTTCGATTTCATCCCCGGCTTCCTCTGATGCGGGGGCTTGTTCGTCATCATCCGGGGTAATCGCCATTTCCAGGCCGGCAATTGATAGGTCTGATTCATCGGTCTCGTCATAGGTGGCGTCGTCAGGGGCCTCTGGTGTTTCATCCGTGGACGTTTCAAGCGCCATGGACGATTCATCGGTTTGCGCCGCTTCAGATTCAAAGGAAAGTTCGGTTTCCTGGATCGACTCCGGTTCATTCATTGCCAAGTCTTCATCATCCAGTTTCAACTCAAGATCCATCTCAGATTCGGTTTCCTGGGCCGAGTCCGGTTCATCCGTTTCAGATGCTTCGCTATCCAGGGCGAATTTGAGCTCAGATAGATCGATCTCGGCATCGGCTTTCTCATCAACAGTGTTTTCGTCCGCTTCGGTTTCGAGTGCCATCGACAGGTCCGGCTCATCTTCGTCCATCTCAATTTCAAATGCCGGCGAATCGGAAAGGTCGAGATTTTCAAGCTCCTTTTGACTTTCTGTGTCCAACGCGAAGGAATCGTCTTCTGTTGCAAAGGCAGCCGCTTCAAGGGATGAAAGCGCCTCTTCGGCATCTTCATCAGCTGGTGCTTCCTCGGCCTCCGGTTCAAACATTTTTTCCAGGTCCCCCAGGTCGAGTTCCGGTTCGGTATCCATTAACTGGCTCTCGGCCTCCAATTCGGTTTCCGCATCGAGGTCGAATTCGAGCTCTTGGTCTTCAGTCTCATCATCAGCCGTGTCATCAGTTATGTCTTGCTCATCAAGCATTTTTTCGATAGCCGATAAATCGATGGTTTCACCTTCCGGTTCTTCCTGGGCAGATGTGTCAACTGTTGAGGAGACGGCTTCATCGACGGCGTCATCTTCCCTGTCGAGCATTTTTTCAATGTTCGAAAGGTCCAGATCGTCTTCAATTTGTTCCGCTGGGGGTGATACGGGAGGTGACGCGTGAGATTCCGCCGGAATATCAGCATCCTGCGGCGGCGTTTCCGGGGGATATACAACGAAAATATGCTTGCATTTTGAGCATCTTACTTTGGAACCGGCGTTTTTAACAAGTTTTTCGTCTAAATTGAAACTGGCTTCACAGTTTTCACAAGAAACGAACATGACAGATCCTCGCTATAGATTTAATTGAAAAATGCCCGGCAGATTTCGGTATGCTTCCGCGTAATCAAGACCGAAACCGGCTAAAAATCCGTTCTCAACCACCACACCGATATAATCCAGGAAAATATCGTGCTCCCGACGCTCTTTTTTGTCGATCAGGGTGCATACCTTAACGGATTTGGGTCCCATCGCTTTGACATGCGTTACCAAGCAGGCCATCGTCAATCCAGTATCCACGATATCTTCCACCAGAACCACATCCTTGTCCCGGACATCTATTTCGATCGCTTTGGTAAATCGGAGGCTGCCGGATGACACAGCTTTTTTTCCGTAGCTTGTGGCACCGACAAAGTCCATTGTCACAGGGATTGTTAATTTTCGAACCAGATCGGCCATGAAAATGAAAGCACCCTTCAAGACGCCGATGAGAACCAGATCGCACCCCTGATAATCACTGGAAATCCGATTCGCCAACGATGAAATAATGCGATCGATTTCTTCTTTGGTCAAAATGGGAGTCAATTGTGCCATCTCGATAATCACTGGGGCTCATCACGATTGTCCGACTGTCTTTGCCTGGAACATTGGTACAAGCAATGCTTCACCTTGTCAATGAATTTGAATTGTTATCAGGTTTCAAGTGTTATAGCCCTGACTGCTCCAATTGCTCGACCAATTTTTTCTGGTTTCTTGACAGTTTTTTGGGGATATCCAGATCCACTATTACATACAGATCCCCTTTTTTCCCGCTCTTCATATATGGCAATCCCCGTCCAGCCAGTCGCATTTTTGTCTTGTGGTTGGTGCCTGGGGGTATTTTAAGGCTCAGTTCTTTGTCGCCCAGCGTCGGTATGGAGACAGTCGTACCCAAAAGCGCCTGGGTCAATTTGATTTTTTTATCGATATACAAGTCGTTGCCTTCCAGGCGAAAGACGGGGTCCATCAGCAGTTTGGCCTGGATGAACAGGTCTCCCGTCGGGCCGCCCATGGGACTGGGTTGGCCTTTGCCCGGTATCCGTAATTTCTTACCTGAGACCATGCCCTTGGGAATTGTTATGGTCAGTTTTTCGGTTTTGCCGCCGTGCTGCAAGGCGATGGTTTTTTGCACGCCTGTTGCCACTTCGTGGAGTCTCAATTGAATTTCATAGATCAAATCGCCGCCTTTTGCCGGGGCTTGTTGCCTGGCAAAGTTATTGAACGGTGAGCGGCCCCCCTGGGCGGATCGGGCACCGGTTTGCCGGCCGCCGAAAAAGCTGTTTCCAAAACCGAACTCTTTGAGAATATCAGAAAGATCAAATCCTCTGAAAATGTCGTCCTGGGAAAAGCGCTGATGAAATCCCTGGGCGCCGAATTCATCATACTGCCTTCGCTTGGTTTTATCGCTCAAAACCGCATAGGCCTCGCTGATTTGCTTGAATTTATCTTCCGCCTTCTTGTTATCCTTGTTCTTGTCCGGGTGGTATTTCATGGCCAGCTTTCGATACGCCTTTTTGATATCGGACTCCGAAGCGTTCTTGCTGACGCCAAGCGCCTTGTAATAATCCGTTTCGGGCATGGCTTGTTATCCTTTTTTATCGTCCTGTAAAAAACCGTAATCCTGCAATATTTAATATTATTAAAAGGTTGTAAGCTAAAATAAGTTGAAAACGGTTCCGTGTCAAGCACTCTTGTTGGCGCGTGCCACCCGAAATGCAACCATCAAAACGGATAAGGCCGCTGGTGTCATGCCATCGATTCTGGACGCCTGGCCCAGGGAACTCGGGCGGATGGCCGATAGCTTGCTTTTCAACTCGTTTGACAGACCGTGCACCTGCTCATAATCGAACCCGCTCGGTATTTTCATTTGCTCCAGGTGTTTGAATTTTTCGATTTCCTTTTGCTGGCGCTGGATATAGCCTTCATACTTGATTTCAATTTCCACCTGCCGGGCCACCTTGTCCGGTACGGGGGGTGAATGATCGGCCAGCTCGGATACGGCACCGTAGCCCAACTCGACCCGTTTGAGTAGCTGGTCCAGCCGAATGCCGTTTGCCAGCGGATTGGAGCCCTTGTCTTGCAGGTACTGGTTGACACGCGATTCCGGCTTGATGACAATGTTTCGGATCCGGTTGATTTCCCTTTCAATCTTTTCTTTGCGCGCTGTTATTTCGGCCAGCACCTCGGTGCTGATGAGGCCGAATTGGTGACCGGTTTCCATGAGCCGAAGATCCGCATTGTCCTCGCGAAGCAGCAGGCGATATTCTGCCCGGGATGTGAACATCCGGTAAGGTTCACGGGTACCACGGGTGACCAGGTCATCCACCATGACGCCCATATAGGCTTGGGAGCGATCTAGAATGAAGGCCGGCCGTTGTTGGATCTTGCAGGCCGCATTGATGCCGGCCCATAAACCCTGGCCGGCCGCTTCTTCGTAACCGGAGGTGCCGTTAATCTGGCCGGCGAAAAA
>JAFDDL010000504.1 GCA_019310865.1 Deltaproteobacteria bacterium
TGTTCGACAACGAGAGTAGCTGCCTTCCCGAGATTTTCCGACATCAACATCAACAGGTGGGGCCCCTTGAGCACATAGGCATGCGCCGTCACCACCAATAAAACAGCCCCGATGCCAAAGGAAAGGGTTGTGACTATAAAAATCCGTTTCAGGATCGCCATCATTCGGATAAAAATACCTGATCTGAAAATTTGGCGCTGTCTCCAAGATCCTCTTCAATACGGATCAGTTGATTGTACTTGGCAATCCGATCGCTCCGTGACAAGGACCCGGTTTTGATCTGCCCGCCGTTGACACCCACAACCAGATCCGAAATGAAGGTATCCTCGGTTTCCCCGGATCGATGAGAAACAACCGTCGTATAACCGGCCTGTTTCGCCATTTCAATGGTATCCAGTGTTTCCGTCACGGTTCCGATCTGGTTCAACTTAATCAGAATAGAGTTGCCAAGCCCCTGTTCAATTCCCTTGCCGAATATCTCCGGATTGGTCACAAACACATCATCGCCAACGATTTGAATGGAACTGCCCAGTTGATCGGTCATTCGAACCCAATGATCCCAGTCCTGCTCGGCAAGGCCGTCTTCGATGGAGTAAATCGGGTATTTATCGACCAGGACCTCATAGTAATCGATGAGTGCTTCCGCAGTGAGCTTTTTATCCTCTGATTTTAGCAGGTAATGCTCGCCTTCGTAAAACTCACTGGCCGCGACATCCAAGGCAATGCCGACATCCTTGCCCGGTGTATATCCCGCGGCGTCAATGGCTTCCATGATAAATTGAATGGCCGCCTCATTGGATTCAAGATCCGGTGCAAACCCGCCCTCATCGCCCACGGCGGTACTCAGATTCTTTTTACCGAGCAGTTTCTTCAACGTGTGAAAGGTCTCAGAACCCATGCGGACTGCCTGGCCGATGCTCTTGGCCGATATGGGTATGATCATGAACTCCTGGATGTCAAGGTTATTAGCGGCATGGGCCCCACCGTTGACAATATTCATCATGGGCATGGGTAGGTATCTGGCGCCGATGCCGCCGATGTATCGATACAGCGGCAATCCGAAAGCCAGGGAAGCGGCGCGAGTGGCAGCCATGGAGACACCCAGCATGGCATTGGCACCCAGTTTGGCTTTGTTGGCAGTGCCATCAAGCTCAATCAACCGTAAATCCAGGGTAGCCTGGTCTGCGGCATCCATACCGTCAATGGCGGGGAAAATGCGCGTCTTTACGTTCTCAACGGCTTTGGACACACCTTTGCCCATATACCGTTTCATATCGCCGTCCCTGAGTTCCAGCGCCTCGCGAGTTCCTGTGGAGGCGCCCGATGGTACCGCAGCACGCCCGACAGCGCCGCTTGCCAGCATCACATCCACTTCAACTGTTGGATTTCCTCTTGAATCAATGATCTCTCTGGCCTTAACATCAATTATTTCAGTCATATTCCCTCCTCAACGGATTCGATACTGCGGATCATATACCGGCATGCTCTTGACAAATTTATGACAGATGTTAGTTACTCTTCTTGGTGCCGGATGTCAAGATTTGGGTTGATGCCCTCAACTTGAACCGGGAACACCCGGCATGCATTCAGGCATATCAAGTTCATAACAGAACCGTGAACCAACCAACCATGCAGGTTGAAGATCATGAAAAAAGACCCATACACAATCGCCCACCTGGCCGTATCTGCAATCCGGATACGCGAGCATCAGGATGGTGCGCCGCCTTCCATTGAAGCGGTCTGCAAAATGCTGCGTGTCACCTTGGAACAGGGGCATCTGATTTGTCGACAATTGGTGGAGAAGCAAATCGTCGACATCGTTGAAGGCGCCTTCGGAACCCGACTGCACATACTGGATCATTTGAAGATAGAAGAAATTCCCAAAGGCGAACAAGAAACTCACCTCGACAAGGAATTGCGGGCGTTTCAATCATCCCGAAAGCATCATTCCAAAAGCATCGAATCGTTTAAAGCCAAGCAGGTCGAAAAGAAAAAGGCGCTGTTTTCTGAAATCGAAAAAAAGCTCAAGGAAAATCTGGAAAAGAAGTGAGATCAGGGCTCGAATCATCCATTCGCCGGTTCAGGCAATACCCGCCGGATAATCTGGGCGATTTCCCTTCGAAGAATCGGTTTCATGACGAATTCACGGATACCGATTGATTTGGCCGTTTCTTCCTGAATCGTTTCGCTAAATCCCGTACACAGTATAATCGGTATATCCGGGCAAATCTTCAAAATCTCCCGAGCCAACTCGGCACCGGTCATTTTCGGCATGGTCATGTCGGTGATAACCAGGTCGAAGGCATCGGGGTGATCCCGGAAGGCCGCCAGCGCCTCCACACTGCTGCTTCGGGAAGATACCGTATAACCCAGGCTCTCTAACATCGCCGTGCCCATATTTACCAGGGCCAACTCATCGTCCACCAGAAGGATTCGTTCGGTTCCGGTGGACAACGGCGGCAGGACCGTCTCCGAATCATCTTTTTGGAATTCCATAGACGGAAAGTAGACCTCGAACACCGTCCCCTTTCCCGGTTCGCTGGTAACCTTAATGGCGCCTTCGTGGTTTTTCACAACGCCATGTACCACTGAAAGCCCAAGCCCGGTTCCCTGCTCGTGTCCCTTGGTTGTAAAAAACGGATCGAATATCCGATTGATCACATCCTGGCTCATGCCATGGCCGGTATCGCGTATGGTTAATTTCTGATACAAGCCGGGATTCGGGACTGATAAGGCCCCGGCTGTCCGGGTATCGACTTGCTGCTGTGTCAGTCCCACTTCCAAAAGGCCGCCTTGCTCCCGCATTGCATGCCCCGCGTTGGTGCATAGGTTCATCATCACCTGGTGGATTTGAGCCGGATCTGCGATAATAGCCGGTAAGCTTTTGTCAATATACGATTTAATGTCGATGGTGGCCGGCATGGTGGCCCGCAACATTTTGAGAACCTCCTTGACGATACTGCCAATCTGAAGCGGCCGGTTTTCTTTTTCTCCCTGACGGCTGAAGGTGAGGATCTGATGGACCAGACCCTGCGCCCGGCCGCTTGCCTTGAACACTTCACTGAGGCATTGCTGCGCATCAGATCCTTCCGGTACGTCAACGAGGGCCAGTTCGGTATAACCCGAAATAATGCCAAGAATATTGTTGAAATCGTGGGCAATGCCGCCGGAAAGGGTACCGATGGCCTCCAATTTCTGGGTCTGCCGGAGCTGCTGTTCGATTTTTTTCTTTTCGGCCTCGCGCTTGGCAAGCGCATCGACCATTTTCTGAAAAGACCTGGCCAGATTTCCGATCTCGTTTTTCGTTTCAACCGGTAGATTCTCGCAAACCCCCTTCTCACCATAGCGTTTCACACCCTCGGTGAGCCATTTTAACGGCCGGCTGATCTGGGCCGCCAGTAAAAAGCTGAACAAGGCACCGATGAGCAAAAAGGCGCCGCCCAGCAGCACCGTGTTGCGCAACAGGACGTTGCGTTGGGTATTGAGATGGCGTTTGTCGAAAATAATCCGGACATGGCCCAGCAGGTAGTTCGGGCTTTTTTGGGGAACGGCTTCCATCAATAGGGGAGCAGCCACCTCAATGCCGGTTCCGGACATGACCGGCGCCCAAAC
>JAFDDL010000505.1 GCA_019310865.1 Deltaproteobacteria bacterium
GGACCAATTAGCCTTCAAATCAAATTTTGTATAGCATTATAAAAATATTGGCTGTTTGTCAAGAGGAGGCTTTGAACCATTTATGGGCCGTTTACTTTGGTCTTTTCAATCCGCTGTACATGTGTTAACATATCGATTATTTTATTGACATTCAGATAGTTAATAAGTATGAGGGAAGTAACGCTTTAAGGTCGGGGTGCGGAACGGATGGTGAAGAAGTCGGAAATGATATTTGGGAAGTTGAAAACTTCCCGCAATTTACCCAGCCCGCCGCAAGTTCTTATAAAGCTAATCGACGCCTGCAGTCAACCCAACACACCGCATAAAAAAATCGCCGATATCGTTTTTTCAGATCCGTCCATCAGTTCAAAGGTGCTCCAGGTCATTAATTCCTCCTATACGGGAATGGGGAAAAAGGTAAATGACCTTGAACAAGCGGTTATCTATCTGGGGACGGACACCATTAAAAACATTGCCGTGAGCGCTTCCGTCTTTCAGGCGTTTCGCAGCACCAAGGGCAACACCCAATTTAACCTGAAGCATTTCTGGTGGCATTCTCTGATGTGCGCCACCCTGGCCAAAAGGATCGCTTCAGCCATTGATTACCCCTCACCGGATGAAGCCTTTCTTTCCGGATTATTGCACGATATCGGCAAACTAGTCCTATGGACGACTTTTCAAAAGGATTACGCGAAAGCATTGCAGGAGGCAGGCCGGGATATCGACCTGCTGATTACGAAAGAATCGGAGATTGGCGCAACCCACCATGAGATCGGCGCCTGGCTTGTACGGCAATGGCATTTCGATTCTTTCATGGCGGACGCCATCTTGTATCATCATGAATCTGCGGAGCGAATTGCCGAGGCCATGGCCTTGGTGAAAATCGTTTATCTTGCCAATGCGTTTTGCCTTGCCGCGGATCCATCGAATGAAACCATTTTGAATTCCGCCCGGACAGTCCTGGATTTCAAATCCCACCAGGTCGAAGGAATATTTAAAAATGTCGTCGATGAGGTCAATGATGTCGCCCATTCGCTTGGTATTCCCGCTGATCCGCCGGAGTCTTTGATCCAGGAAGATACGGAGGCGGAACAAGTTGATGAAGAAAAACTGCTGGCGGAAGTCAGAAACTTCTCATTGCTTTATGGAACGGTTCAAAATTTGCTGCAGACCGATAGTGTCGAATCAATCCTCAACACCATTCGACGCAGCCTTCAGGTATTGTTCGACATGCGCAAGTTTCTTTTCTTTTTATACGATACGGGAAAAGACCAACTGAAAGCGCATGGGGTCACCCGGGATGTTTTCGGGCGTCCGGTGGAGGATTTAATTCTATCCAACAATGCGCAAAAAAGCGTTCTGGCGCATGTGCTGGCCACAGGCGACACACGCATGGTCGCCAAGACGGCCAATACAACCGATCTGTCCATTCCCGATGAACAAATCCTTCGATTGCTCGGCAGCCAGGCAATGCTCTGCGTACCGATGATTTCCAATCAGCAACCGGTTGGCGTCATTGCAGCGGGCATCACCAAAACCCAGGCTGATAAGTTTTCAAAGCAGAAAAAAATGTTTAACCTGATTGCCGGACATGCCGCTGTATGCCTGCATAATGTTCGAATGCAAAAAAGCCAGAATTCACTCATTCAGGCGGAACGACTGAAGGCCTCTTCAACCATTGCCAGAAAGGTGGTCCACGAGGCGAACAATCCGCTGGGAATTATAAAAAATTATCTGAAAATTCTGGGACTGAAACTCCCGGAAAAGCATCCTGCCCAGGAGGAATTGGGTATCATCAGTGAAGAAATCGATCGCGTGGGGCATATCGTAAGGCAACTCAGGGACTATTCAGAGCCACCGGTGAGCGTGCCGGAGCTAGTCGATATCAACCAAATCCTCACACAAATACTCAATCTGGCGGATAACGCCATCTTAAAGCCGGCCATGATTGCCCTTCACTTTACACCCGATTCGAATATTCCTAAATTCAAGGCGGATAAAAACGCCCTGAAGCAAGTTATCATCAACCTGATAAAAAATGCTGCGGAAGCATTGGCAAAAGACGGCAATGTCCATGTCTCCACGCGATTGTGTGCGGCCGCGGAACTTCCCATCTCAGAAAAACACCCGCCCGCAGGCAATGTCGAAATCACCGTCAAAGACGATGGCCCGGGTATTTCGGAAGAGATCCGGGATCACTTATTCGAGCCCTTCACCGGCACCAAAAAAGATGGCCATTCGGGCCTTGGCCTTTCAATCGTGCACAGTATTATCAAGGATATGGAAGGCCGGATCACTTGCGAGTCACCTAAAGATTCAGGGACCGTTTTTGTGATCACGTTACCCCTTAGATCATCGAAGTCTGCCAGTGGATAGGAGGGATTGATGGAAATGCCTTCACGAATCTTGATTGTTGACGATGAACCCAGAATGCGCGACAGTCTTAAGTTCCTCATCGAACATCATGGCTATGACGTGCAGACCGCTGTAAATGGGATCGCCGCATTAGATATCATATCCGACTGTCGCTTCGACCTGTTTTTACTCGATATCTGCATGCCGGAAATGGACGGATTCCAGTTGATGGACCAGATATTTGACGGTCAGCCCGATGCGCTTCTGGTGATGATGACAGGTCAGGCATCGGTGGAAACGGCGCTGAAGGCCCTTAAAAAGGGAGCCTACGATTATCTTCGCAAGCCCTTCGATGATAACGATTTGATCAAGACCATCCAAAATGCCTTGGAGCATAAACGGGTCAAACAACACCTGAAACGCACCAAGATTGAATACAAGTATATGGTGGAAAATTCACCGGATCTGATCTACCAATTGGATACGGAAGGGCGATTTACCTTTGTCAATCATGCATCCGAAAGACTGCTGGGTTATGCGACGGATGAACTGCTCGGGAAACATTATACATGCATCGTTCATGAGGCCGATCAAATCAGATCGAAATGGCTCTTTAACGAAAGACGAACCGGAGACCGGGCAACCGCTGATATCGAATTGAAACTGCTGTGCAAGCAAGATGAAGGAGAACACGGCCAAGACCCACAAAAGTTCATCACTGTGGAACTGCGTGCCACCGGTATGTATAACGAACATTCACAGGAAAAAAATAAGAAACTATTCATCGGCACATACGGTGTGGCCCGTGACGTAAGCTACCGAAAGCAACTGGAAACGCATTTGTATCACTCTCAGAAAATGGAAGCGATCGGCACATTGGCCGGCGGAATCGCCCATGACTTTAACAACCTGCTCATGGGAATTCAAGGATATGCCTCTCTGATGCTGACGGATACGAATTTGGCGAATAAAAATCATGGACGCTTGATGAATATCGAGCAGCACATCCAATGCGAGACGGAACTGACGCGTCAGCTTCTTGGATTTGCCCGGGACGGCAAATACGACATGAATCCGACGGATATCAATCAGTTGATTAAAAAAACCGCGAATATGTTTGGACGCGCTAAAAAAGAAATCAGAATGAAGCTCAAGCTTCAAAATGATATCCGGCGCTCGGCAATGGACCAAGGGCAAATAAAACAGGTTCTGCTCAATCTCTACGTCAATGCTTGGCAG
>JAFDDL010000506.1 GCA_019310865.1 Deltaproteobacteria bacterium
ATACTTGAATGAGTGAACTGGCTTCGCCCTGATGCTTATCAATAATCTGATCAATTATAGCGTTATCCATAGCCGCTGTCCTATTTTCATCTAATCCGGAAAAGCCGGAGTAGAAGTTCTGAGTGAAGGGCCCTAAGCAAGCGCATAGCATTTTCGGCTTTCGTCGTACCTGACGTATCCTTGTCTTGCAGAGCTGTTCAGGTGTCCTGAAACTTCGGAGGGATTCAGGGCTAAACTCTCTGCGATTTCTCTAGTTGAATGAGATTTTTCATTCAACAACAGCATAATTTGGCTTTCTGTCAATTTATTCAAAATCAATTCATTGAATAATTTATCAAAATCGTAGCCGCTCACGTTCCACTAATTTAATGTAAGGGATTAATTTTTTAACTGCTTCAAGTTTAAACTTCAGTTCAGTTTCGTCCAGGCCTTCGCCCGTACCAAGTGGCCCTAACTCCTTAACCTTCTTGGTAAAATTATTGGTCACCTCTGCCAAAAGGTTTCCATCAGCGCCGGACATAAATTCGAGCCTTAGCCTTTCCGGGTTCAGGCCGATGTGTTGCATGATTTTTTTACATAAATACGTATTGCCCAATGCATCGTAATTTCCATGGGTAATATAATTACATTCATTTAACCGGCAGCCACCAATTAAAACGCCGTCTTGCCCATTTAAGAAGGCTCTGAGTATAAAATCCAGGTCGACTCTACCGGAGCACATGACCCGAATCAGTCTGATTTCACTTGTATATTGTAGTCTGGAAACTCCAGCCAGGTCAGCAGCGCCGTATGCTCACCAATGGCATACAAAACCGATTATTCTGGGTTTAAATTCAAAATCGCTACTCATTGTCTTTTACCTCCCCACCGCATCAATTTGTTGTATAATCTCTTCCTCTGTAATCGCCGCATCAATCTGGCTGCAGAGCGCATCATCGGTAAAATGTTTTAGCACAATCGCATTTGTGGGACATTTTGCGCTGCAGACACCGTCTCCTTTGCACAGAATCGGATTCACCCAGGCCTTTCTGCCTTTGTCTGTATCAACAAACTCAATCGCGCCGTACGTGCACGCGGTAATACAAGCCCCACAGGACACACAATCGTCGTCTGTTACCTCACAAACCGAACCTGAGGCGCTGACGGTATCATTTGATAGAAGCGTTAATACCCGACCGGCGGCGCCATAAGCCTGGTTAATTGTTTCCTGTATGTGCTTCGGATAATGAGCGGTTCCACACAGATAAACACCGTCTGTAGAAAACTCAACCGGTTTGAGCTTGACATGGGCTTCTTTGAAAAAATCATCCGGACTCAACGTTACCTTGAATAATCCGGCTACTTCTTGGGTAGATGCGGTGGGAATGACAGCGGCAGCTAATGAAAGAACATCGGCATCTAATTCCAACCGTTGGCCCAAAACAGGATCCGGGACGGTCACCCTTAAAATAGACTTGCCGCCCTCTTCAACAGCTTCCACCTGTGGACTGTCATCCGGCTCATAGCGAATGAACGTTACCTCTTTTTCAGCCGCTTCCCGGTAATAATCCTCTCTGAACCCATATGTTCTCATATCCCGAAAAAGAATATAGATACGCATCTCGGGATTTATTTCTTTTAATTTCAATGCGTTCTTTATGGCATGACTGCAACATACCCGGCTGCAGTAATTTCTGTCTTCGTTTCTGCAGCCAACGCATTGGATCATGACCAGACTCTCGGCATTTATTACCGTTTCATCTGCTTTGGCGATCTGCTCCCCCAATTCGACGTGGGTGAACACCTTATCGTTTTCGCCATACAGGTATTCGGTGGGTTTATATACATCGGCACCGATGGCAATGACGGATGCGCCGTGTTTTATCTCTTTGACCCGGCCTTCCGTTTCCACCGTGGTTACAAAATTCCCCAAATAACCGGAAACGTCTGTGATGGTCGCTTCATGGGATACATGAATCAAGGGGTTATTATAAACCGCGCGTATCACATCATTTAAATATTGCTGAACATCCATCCCTTCAATGGTGGTGTCAATTCTTCGCGCCATCCCCCCCAAGTCTTTATCCTTTTCCACCAGGTGAACCTCGTGTCCCTGGTTGGCGATGGACAATGCGCAAGTCATGCCGGCGATACCGCCACCGACCACCAAGGCCGACTTGTTGACCGGCAGATCAAATTCTTGTAACGGCTCCAAATATCGGGCACGTGCCACCGACATCCGGATGATATCCCTTGCTTTTTCTGTGGCCTCCTCCTTTTGCTTCGCATGGACCCAGGAGCAATGTTCTCTGATATTGGCCATTTCAAAATAATATTGGTTCAGTCCCGCCTCCCGAAGGGTGTCCCGGAATAACGGTTCAAGGGTTCTGGGTGAGCAAGCACCGATAACCACTCGATTGAGGCCTTTTTCCTTTGCCAAGTCTGTTATTTCCTGGGCGGAATTGGTCGCACATGAAAATAGCTGTTCCTGTGCGTATACAACATTGGGTAAGGTTAAGGCATAATCAACTGTGGAGGGAACATTGACGACACTTCCGATATTCGCCCCACAATGACACACAAAAACGCCTATCCTCGGTTCCTCTTTGGAAACATCTCTTTCCGGCGGATATATCCTTTCTTTGGATAGCTTCCCTCTCCTGTAATCCAGAAATTCACCGCATTGCGTACTCGCCCCACTGGCGGTGAACACCGACTCGGGGATATCCGTAGGACCCTGGAAAGCGCCGCTTACAAAGATCCCAGGCCGGGTGGTTTCAATCGGATTAGAATGAATTTCTTTACAGAAACCATGTGAATTGAGTTCGATTCCGAACTTATCTGCAAGGCCCTGATAATCCGCAGGCGGATTTAATCCGACGGATAATACAACAATATCGAATTCTTCCTCTTTTACGCCATCGTCGTTAGTGGCGTATCTTACAACGACATTCTTGCTTTCCGGAATCTCTCTTGCAATGGATGCGTAGCTTCTTATGAATCGAACTCCGGGAAGCTGTTCGGCTCTTTGGTAATATCGTTCAAAATCCTTGCCATGGGAACGAATATCGTTATGGAATATCGTACACTCAGCCTCTGTTTCATGATCTTTTGTTAAAATCACCTGTTTCTGCGTATAGGTGCAGCATACGCCTGAACAATAGCTATTATCGCCCGGGGTTACCCGTCTGGAACCAACGCATTGAATCCAGGCTATTTTTTTAGGGTGCGTCTTGTCGGAACCCCGCAGTATCTCACCTTCATATGGCCCAGTGGAGGAAAGCAGCCTCTCATAGTCCATACTGGTTACAACGTTCTGCATCTTTCCGTAGCCATATTCATCTTTTACCTTCGGATCAAACGGCTCAATTCCGGAAGCCAGAATGATTGCGCCGACATCTATTTCTACCTTCTCGATCGTTTGATTAAAATCTATGGCGTCGGCCTGACATACACCTCGACAAATATCACATTTTTTCTCTTTAAGGTAAAGACAGCTTTCATCAATATATGAGACAAGGGGTATTGCCTGAGAAAAGTATACATGGACCGCTTTATTCTCCGATATTTCCTGATTAAATATATCGGGGTATTCCACCGGGCAGTATTTTACACAGGTCGTACAACCCGTACATTTATCCTCTATAATGTACCTGGGCTTTTTGACCAGGTTTACCTTAAAATTTCCTGCTTCACCTTCAACCCTGTCAACTTCAGTGAATGTCAGGACCTCTATGTTTGGATGCCGGCCGACCTCGACCAGTTTGGGTGACAAAATTCACATGGAACAGTC
>JAFDDL010000507.1 GCA_019310865.1 Deltaproteobacteria bacterium
TGCGGTAATCCACACCGCCGGTTGACGCTCATCTTTCATTTTTTGAAGATCAAATCTGGTTAATTTCTTCTCTGCCATGTTACCTCCTCGTTATCTGTCTATTTTATTCTTATTATTTATAATATTTACCCGGATTCACGAACTCGTATCCGGTGAAGGTATCAGTTTTTCACCAGGGCATTCATCGCTTGGGCATCCGGTTGACCCCGTTTCGCCACAGGCGGCACGTGCTTCTCGCTGTTCCAAACGACGACGGATGGTACCGTGACGCCTGGCATCGATGGGAAAGTTCCAGACCAGGGGAAGGGAGGCAAGCTGAAACAAAGCCGGCGCGCCGATGAACATGTACAGCATCCCCAGGTTCGCAAAGTCGCTGTTCACAGCTTTCTCTGAAAGGTCGTATCCGAAAACACTACCCAAAATGATCAATGCGATTCCCCCGGTGGAGCCAAGCAGTTTTACGGCCAGCATGATGAATGCAAAGTAATTGCCGCCTCGATCCACGCCCGTCTTGAGATTGTCGTAGTCAATAATATCCCCCAGGATGGCAAATGGCGCCACCATGCTGACACCGTTGGTAAACCCATACAGCCCCATGAGGATCGAAGCCGGAATTGCCGCAGACTCGCCGGGCTCCACCCAGATGATCGGCACCAGCACCAGGGAGTTGGCGATCCAGCCGTAGACCCAGGCACGGTGCTTGCCGATGTGATAGACGACCTTGACCCAGAACGGCACACTCACAATACCGGCTATGGTGGTCGCCAGCAGGATATGGGGAAAGGCGTATCCGATCTTCAGGTAGGTCGAAATGAACGGGAAAATCAAGGCCACAAATACCCCGTATCCGGTACCGGCGATGATGTAAGCCGAAAAGAAGCGTATAAAAGGCTTGTTGTGGATCACCGATCGGATCAACCCGCGCACCGATGTCCTGGCCGTGGAGGTGACATGTCCCAGGGGGGCACGAAGCCAGGCCCATACGACGGCGATGGGCAAGGCAATCATCACGATCATGCCGAGCAACCAGACCATGTCGGGCGTATAATCCGTCGTTTTCATCAGACCGAAGAAAAGCAACGCGATGGGAATAACGGAAAACAGCATACCGCCTATGTTGTCGCCGACTCCCTTGAACCCGAAAACACGTGCGCGTTCGTTGTAGTCCGGGCTCAGTTCATGGCCCCATGCATAATGCGGGATACCGACCATGGTCGCTCCCGTGAAAAACACGATGGTCCAAAAGCAGAAGTAGAAGACGCCGGCATCTGATGGAATGCGAAACAGGTAAATCATACCAAGCAGCGTCACTGCGCTCCCTGCGATGATCCAGGGCAACCGCGCCCCCAGACGCGTGCGGGTCCGGTCCGAGAGGAATCCGATCAGCTGGTCCGACAGCGCGTCGTAGATCGAGCGCAGCATAAAGATGGCGCCCACCGCCGTTATGGATACCCGGGCGCGCTGTGAATAGAGTGTGGGCAGCACCGCGTTAACCGGAATCACAGCCAGCGCAATCACCATGGATGGTGCTGCATAGGCCGCTAACTGAAAGAACGTGAGTTGGTCTGAAGGTTTAGGCATTTCTATACTCTTTGACTGCCTCGGATATTAATGTAGAAAAAAACCATCTCGCTACCGATTCTCTAGGGCCTCTTTTAATCCGGGAATATGAGAGGCGCCCTCCGGCACCTGGATACTCGATCCAACCAGTTCGTCGGACAGCGGTAGATATCGGCCACCCAAACATTGGGAAAAAAATATCTCCGTAATGGCCCAGAAAGAGTATCGATTTTCCTGTCGATACAATCCATGGCCTTCATCCGGGTAGAGGCAGTAAACCACCTTCGCCCCATTTGCCGTCATCGCCTTGACCATGTCATCGGACTGCGCCTGGGGCACGCGGGAGTCCGTGGCGCCCTGGCCAATGAGCAACGGATTTTTGGTCTGATGGGCAAAATTGATGGGCGAGCGGGATTTTAAGAAGGCCCTGCCCGCTTCCGTTCGAGGATCACCAATATTTTTCGACATCATTTCAGGATCCCAATGGGGCATGGGAATCTCCAGATTGGCCGGCCCCACCAGATCCACCCCGCAGGCAAATACATCAGGGGTCATGGTCATGGCCACCAGGGTTTCATACCCGCCGTAACTGCCGCCCATGATGCCCACCCGGTCCCGGGATGTGATCCCTTCGGAAATGGCCCATTCCACCTGATCCAAAATGTCTTCGTGCATCTTGCCGCCCCACTCGAGATTGGCCGCATTCATAAACGCCTTTCCGAATCCGGGAGAGCCTCGAAAATTGACGTATAAAAGGGCGTATCCGCGGTTTGCCAACCAGTGAAGAAACGGTCCGAAGGCGTACTGGGCCCGTTCGTCACCCGGACCGCCATGCACCATCACTACCATCGGAACCGGCGCTTCCGGCCTGCCGTCTTCGTCCGGATCGGTCCAAGGCGGCAGCATCACATAGGATACCAGATCAAATCCATCCCGGGATTTAATCACCACCGGATGAAGCTTGGACAACGCCATGCCCTCAAGCTGCGGGGTTCCCACGAACAGTTTTTGCGCCGCCTTGCCGCTCCGGTCGTACAGGTAATAGGTTATCGGCGAATCGGAAAGCATATACCGGACGATCCATTTGTCATCCGCCGCCGACCGGCTGACAACGTCCAGGTCACCATCGGCGACGGTCTTTAGATACGCCATATCCCCGGCGATATCATCGTCGATGACATGCCAGGTCTTTCGCGTCCAATTGGTGGCGTAGGCCTGGACCTTATGCTTCGACGGGTGATACATAACGCCACCAATATCCACCCGCAGGTCCTCGGCGACGACTGTCAGCTCGTCTGTCTCGAGGTTGAAACTCACCAACGCAGCGGTATTTCGCCCCCGGCTGTCATACATGAAAAGGCGTTTGTTGGATTGATCAAAATTGAGTGTCTGCTGATAGAGGGTAGCCAGAAACCCTGGGCGATCTTCATGGGAAACGTGTATAAACGGCTCCCACTTCCCATCACCTTTTGACTTGTATAGATCAAATGAGCCACCTTTGGAGAGTTTGGCCGCCAAGCGGGGTTTCAGATCATGGTCTGCAAAAAACCCGATAAATACGGTATTTTCCTCAACCAGCTTGCGTTCACCGGTATCAATATTCAGGCGGTAAAGATCGGGCAGGGGCGGGTTCCGGTCGGTGATGCTGATGAGGATCTCGTCGGGGTGATCGGTGCTCATGGCGACCAGCATGACCTTCACGCCCGGCATGGGGGTGAGGTTTTTCTCTTCACCGGTATCGACATTGACCACGTGGATATCCCAGTTCTCATCCCCATCATAATCTGCCGGGAAAATGATCCGCTTGCTGTCCACACTCCAGCGGTACATAATATTACCGCTGACATCACCGGCCTGGATCCCCCGTCCGGTTTTGTGGGTAACCGGTATTGCGGTTGTAATATCATTTGCGGGGGCGACGAAATAATTCATGACGCCATCCAATGGCGCGATATAGCTGATTTTGGTTCCATCCGGGCTGATCTTGGGCGCCACATAGCTTTCCGGCGCCAGCAATACTTTCAGTGGAAT
>JAFDDL010000508.1 GCA_019310865.1 Deltaproteobacteria bacterium
GACCGGTTATATGAATTTACTCATTACTTGCGGCAACGCAATATGGGAAAGGGATGCGGGGAAGACCTGGCCATTCACGCCGACCGGATGGACAGCGCCGCCGCAGTGGGGCTCATTGTTACCCACATGGCCAAACAGATGGAGAGGGACACGGCGCATCTCGATGCCATGCGCCGGGCTTTTATTCTTACCGCTTCCATTGAACGGTACCTGGCTGAAAAGGGCTATGTGGTACAGGCCGATGTGAAGGGCCGGGATCTCACCCTGACGCTGGATCAGCCCGCCTTGTTTTTGTCGCACACCCTCGCTAAATTAAAACGCCTTTCTGGGCCGGTGGCTGGGAAGCACGCGGTACACACCCGGATCGGGCGAGGATTTTACCGGGCCGATATCTGTCATCAATTCGATTTCAGAATACCCCTGCGGTTGATTCATGAGAGAGAGAAACGATGGTTTGCCCGGCAATATGTCGGCGAATCTTATGTGCTGCCTGCGTCCCTGGAAAAGCCAGCGGATCTTTCCCCGGACAACTGGATATGAACAAGCGAATAGAATGCATAAATGCATTGGCAAATGAAGCGGCCTTTCTCTCGCGAGGTCAGCCTGAAATTGCTTTGTGACGGAGACAATCGATGGGATGTTTGCTTTTGGCCATTGACAGCGACGTGCCGTACCAATGGACCATTCGATATACGGTTCAATTATGCAAAAGCCTGCATGCTCAGCTTCATGTGCTGTGGGTGGTGCCGCCGGGCAGTGCCGACCGCACGGACAGACTCGCACTCCCGTTTGAAGACCATGGCATCCCTTACAGTATTGAGAAGCGATTCGGAAATCCAACTACGGAAATTGTTAACTATCTCAAGGCGCATCATGAAATCTTCCTGGCGATCTACGATTTATCCGATAGCATTGGCATTCTCGCAAAGAGAGCAACCCGGGCGAGACTCAAATCTTTTCTGAACGCCGTTGAAATTCCCATGGTGACGGTCCGTCCCCAACGAATAATAAATAAACACAGAATTTTACATATAATTTCAACAGGAATCAAGGAGGTAGCATATATGACGAAGCTCTTTTCGATATTTAAACGAAAAGCCCCAAAGGCTGTCGAGGCATCTGTTGAACTAACAGATATTCCTGCATCGGAAGCCGAACGACAGACAAAGCTGGTGGTCGTTGGTCAGGAAAGTCGGTTTTCGGATTCAATCATCAACTATGCCCTGGATATGGCCCGAAGAATGGACTACCAGATCCTGGCCTTGAACACCGCTCCGCTGTCCTGTGAAACCTTTCAGTTGTTTTCTAGTTCCAGGGCCCAGGTTTGCCAGGATTTCGAGGCGTTGTCACAGAAAAATGCTCAAAAATTCAAGGCACGGTGTGAAATAGCTGGAATTGATTTTACCCAAGTGGTCAAATTCGTTGAAACCAATGGGGCCCTGGAGCAGATCAAAGCCGAGTTCGACGATATCGGTTTCATCGTCTCGGAACCGGAGGAACAACGAACTCAGGCACAACACACTATGGATGGACAACGTCCTGAAACGTCGATTCGCGTCTATTCGGTAATCTGAGGGCAAGGAGGACCAGCTTATGGCTGCCCATTTTTACTACGCCCTGGCATTGGTGGTAGTTTCGGCCGTCCTGTGCTTTATCTTCAGAAATAAAAAGGGATAAGCACGGTGCAAGAAAAATCGAACTGATTGAAGTTAAATGTAATTTCCAATCAACATGTAACCAAATGGGAAGTACCGTATGACACCTGATATGATTCTTACCATGATCGTTCTGGCTTTCGTGATCATACTGTTCGTATTTGAATGGGTCCGCGTGGATGTTGTCGGCATTCTGATGATGGTGCTGTTGCCGCTGATGGGACTTGTTACTCCCCAGGAGGCATTCGTGGGGTTAAGCAGCAACGCGGTTTGCTCGATTATCGCCGTTATCATCCTCGGCGCCGGGCTGGACAAAACCGGTGTTATGAATCATGTGTCGCGCCCCATCATCAAGCTGGCGGGAAAAAGCGAGTCGATGATTATGACACTGGTATCGGCCACCGTGGGAATAATTTCCAGTATGATGCAAAATATCGGGGCGGCGGCGCTTTTCATGCCCGCGGCCCAACGGATCTGCAAGCGCCTGAATATTCCCGTATCGCACATTTTGATGCCAATGGGTTTTTGTGCCATCATCGGCGGTACCCTCACACTGGTGGGCGCCAGTCCGACGATTCTGCTCAACGATCTGATGGTGCTCGGCGGCGAGAAACTTGAACCGTTCGGCCTCTTTACCCAGACCCCGATCGGTATCTGCCTTCTGTTGAGCGCCATTGTTTACTTTGCCATCTTTGGCAAGTTGGTGCTGCCCTCTGGCGGCGGCGACTCTGATCAGGGCGTCAGTGCCGCCCTGATTAATGAATACCGGGCGCTGGAGTCCATTTTCGAGCTGCATGTACCGGACACCTTTGGGGAGGCTCTACTTTTAAGTAACCTTCAAATCCGAACCCATTTTTTGGTGACGGTGGTTGCCATTAGCAGACGTGCCGGAAAGGATAAAACCTTCGTACCCCGCAGCAATGACAAAATCGGGCCGGGCGATGATATTGCAGTGGTCGGCAGCCGGAAAAAGGTCGGCCGAATGGCCGAAGAATTTGGCTGGACCGTGAAGTCCGGGCTCAATGCGTTTGCCGAATCTCTGGCTCGCACCAACGCAGGCATGTGTGAAACCATCGTTTCCCCGCGTTCGGAGCTGATCAACAAAACCATGAGCGAGGTGGATTTTAAAGAGCTTTACGGGGTGAATCCCGTGGCTCTGCTCAAGGGCCGGCGGATCTACTATAGCGGGCTGACGCATATCAAACTTGAGATGGGAGACACCATGTTGCTGCAAGGTCCATGGGAACGGTTTCATATTTTGAGAAATCGGCCCATGCCCCGGGCGCTGACCTTTTCCACGCCTCTGGAAGGGGAAATCATGCGGCCGAAAAAAGCCAAATTGGCAGTGCTCTGGCTGGCGGTGGCCCTGGCCCAGATCGTTTTTTTTAAAGTCCAGCTGTCGGTTGCGCTCATGTCCGGGGCGTTGGGGATGATTGTCACCGGTGTATTGAACGTGGATGAGGCTTATCAGGCCGTGGACTGGATGACGGTTTTTCTTCTGGCGGGACTGATTCCCCTGGGTATGGCCTTTGAGAAAACCGGTACGGCTGCCTTTATCGCCCAGGCGGTGCTGTCCATGCTGGGAAATCCGGTACCGATCGTGCTGCTGGCAGCCGTGGGAATCATGACCTCTTTCTTTACACTGGTGGTGTCCAATGTCGGTGCCACGGTGTTGCTTGTGCCCCTTTGCATGAACATGGCGCTCATGGCGGACTGCGATCCGCGAATGGCCGCGCTGGTGGTGGGTCTGTCCGCTTCCAACACCTTCATGCTCCCCACCCACCAGGTCAATGCGCTGATTATGCGACCCGGTGGCTATCGCACCACCGATTATGCCAAGGCCGGCTCGATCATGACGCTCCTGTTCCTAACGGTGGAATTGACGGCCCTTTATTTCTTATACGGCCTATGAAACCAGGCTTTCACATGTATTGGAAAATAACGATGGCAATCATTAGTGTATCACGTGGCTGTTATAGCCATGGGAAAAAAATTGCCCAGTTGGTTGCAGACGAACTTGGCTATCAATGTGTGGGAAGGGAAATCGTGATCGAGGCAGCGGATTTTTATAAAATACCAAAGGAGGTGCTCCTGAAATCGCTTCATGATGCCCCAGGTCTGCTGGAGCGGATCACTCACGGCCGAGACAGATTCCTGGCCGGTTTTCAAGCCACCCTCCTGCAGCACGTTCAAAAGGATAATGTCGTCTATCATGGCCATGCGGGGCACCTGCTGCTGCCACCTATCCGCCATATCTTCAAGGTTCGGATCATTGCCGACATGCAGGAGCGGATCAAGCTGCTACAGGAAGAACGCAGTTTATTGCCGGCGGACGCCGAAAAGGAAATCGAGCGGGAGGATCGTAACCGGGCCCACTGGACGCGGTATTTATACAACAGGGATATCAATGATGCCCGGCTTTATGATATGGTAGTTCACATTGGTACATTTAAAATCGAGGACGTCTGCCGAGTCATTTGCGAAACGGCTCGCAGCGCTTCGTTCCAAAGCACGGACGAGTCCCGGAACGCCGTTAAGGATCTTGCCATCAGCAGTCAGATACAGGTTGCCCTGATGCCCATTGCTGACGCCGAGGTTACCTCGCACATGGGCGCCGTTCATATTCGGGTCGCAGCTCGTAAAATCCGTCAATTCGATTTTACCAATCAGAATGTACAGTCAAAGTTGAGACATCAGCTCAATGTCGAATTGAATAACAAGATTCTGGAGGTGGCCGGCCAGGTGCCGGGGGTCAAAACCGTGGCCTGCGACATTGATTCCCCGGAGCTTTCCTGATAGAGTTCCGGGAAAGATCCATAAAACATACCGGACTACAATACATCCATGATGCATCTGAAGATCAGCATTCGTAAGAAAATTATACTGGCGATCTGTTTTTTTATAATGATCAGCAGCCTGGTATGGTCGTTGAACTATTACACGCACTATCTGTTGAGCAACAAACTGCAACTGGTGGAAGAGAAGGTCGCGCTGCTCAACACTATTTTGGAAGCACGGCGGTATGAGAAAAATTTCTTCCTCTATTTCAACCTGGATGATCTGCACCAGGCCGTAGCTTACATGACCGCGGCCGAGGCCAAGCAATCCGGCATAATCGATAAATTCGAGGACATTGCCGACGATTTGGCCTTATCCCCGAAATTGAGCGAAATGAAGTCGTATCGGCAGCTGCTTGGTACACTGCCTCAAAAGTTTTCCGGGCAACCGCCGGATCAAGAGGAAATCAGCCGTCTTCAGGAAGAGATTCGAAAAAAAAAAAAAAAAAT
>JAFDDL010000509.1 GCA_019310865.1 Deltaproteobacteria bacterium
ATCGCGGCGGCCCACTGATGGCCGCTACGGAGACAATCCCAATCGCACGCAGCATTATTACCAGTTTCAGGTGCTGCTCAAACCGTCGCCCCTGGATGTTCAGAAACAGTATCTGCAGAGCCTCAAAGCCATTGGAATCGATCCATTGGCCCATGACATCCGATTTGTGGAAGACGATTGGGAGTCTCCCACACTCGGTGCATCGGGCCTGGGCTGGGAAGTGTGGCTCGACGGCATGGAAATCACCCAGTTCACTTATTTTCAGCAAGCCGGCAGTATCGAGCTATCGCCCATTCCCGTGGAGCTGACCTACGGCCTGGAACGTATCACCATGTATCTGCAAAAGGTCGATTCCATGTTCGATATTCAGTGGAACGAGCACATCACTTATGGTGACATCCACCATCATCAGGAAGTGGAGCAATCGACCTATAATTTCGAAAAGGCGGATGTTGAAAAACTGCACGACTTTTTCAGCAAATACGAAGCGGAAGCCCTGGCCATGATAACCGAAGGCATTGTGCTCACGGCTTATGAATACTGCCTGAAATGCTCCCATACCTTTAACTTGCTCGACGCACGCGGCGCCATCAGCGTCACCGAACGCACCGGATACATCGCCCGGATTCGAAACATAGCTCGCGGATGCGCCGAGAAATATCTGGCACAGCGAAAAGAGATGGGCTTTCCCCTGTTAAAACTGCCTGAAGATTCAAGTACCTGACGTTTTGGAGTGATTATGAAAACCTTACTCGTTGAAATCGGAGCCGAAGAAATACCGGCCGGCTATATTCAGCCGGCGTTGCAGGCATTCGCGCAAAAACTGAGCGACCAGTTATCCCGCCATCGCGTCGACTGCGGGGAGATAACCACTTACGGTACACCCAGACGCCTGGTTGTGAAAGCATCCGCGGTTGCCGACCGGCAAAAGTCAGTGACAATCGAGCTGCTGGGCCCGCCGGAGCGGGTGGCCTTTGATGCGAAAGGCCAACCAACGGTTGCCGCCCAAAAATTCGCGGAAAAGGTCGGCTTGCCCATGTCCAAGCTGACAACGGCGCAAACGCCCAAGGGCAAGTACCTGTGCGCCAAAAAAACCGAACGCGGTGTGGGTGCAACGTCCATATTAAAAGATATTCTAGCGGACATCGCGCTCAGCCTTCCCTTTCCCAAAACCATGCGATGGGCCGATAAAAACCTGGTATTTGCCAGGCCGATCATATCGATCCTGGCAATGCTCGATAGTCAGGTGGTGAGTTTTGAACTGGGCGGCCTGAAAAGCACCCGCATGACATACGGTCACCCCATCATGTGCCCCGGTAAAATTAAAATCGATCACGTCGATCGATACGCCGATGCCTTACGCGATGCATATGTCATCGTAGACCCCGAAGCTCGGAAGCAAAAAGTACTTCAGGAAATTACGGCTTCGGCCGAAAGGGTCGGCGGCCGGGTACTTGAAGACAACGATCTGTTGGATATTGTCACCAACCTGGTGGAATACCCCGTGGCGACCGTGGGCGATTTCGATACGGATTATCTGGCGCTTCCCCAGGAGATATTGATCACCGCCATGCGCGAGCATCAGAAGTACTTTGCCGTGGTCGATGAAACGGGGGCACTCATGGCCCATTTTATTGCCGTGAACAATACAATCCCGAAGGATCTCGATCTGGTGACACAGGGCCATCAGCGAGTCCTGCGGGCCAGGTTGGAAGATGCACGCTTCTTTTGCAAAACCGACATGGAAGACACCCTGGAAACGTGGGTGGAAAAACTCAAGCGGGTGCTCTTTCAATCCAAACTCGGATCCGTCCATGACAAAATAATTCGAGTGGGAAAAATCGTCCAATTCCTGGCTGAAACCCTATCCCTGGATGCCGATCTCACGCAGCAGGCCGTCCGGGCAGCCCGGCTGTGCAAGGCGGACCTGGTGAGCCTGGCCGTGGGAGAGTTTCCAAAGCTCCAGGGCACCATGGGTCGCGTCTATGCCCTGGCCCAGGGAGAAAACCCGTCCGTGGCAAAGGCCATCGAAGAGCATTACCGGCCCATCTATTCCGGGGCGCCCCTGCCGGAAACCCGCATCGGTGCAATGCTGGCCATTGCAGACAAGATCGATTCCATATGCGGTTGCTTCAAAGTCGGACTCATTCCCACGGGTACGGCCGATCCCTATGCGCTTCGACGCCAGGGGATCGGAATTGTCCAGATCATCCTCGATCAAGATTTTTCAATATCACTGGGTCGTTTGATTGAAACCGGCATGGCCCTGTTCGACGACCTTCCGGACGCAGCATCCGGCGCAAGTCCGGATCAGGTCCTTTCGTTTTTAAAAAACCGAATCACCCACCTGCTTGCCGATGAAGGATTTTCAAAGGATGTGATTGCCGCGGTTTTAAACACTGGTATCGATCGCGTGTCTCAGGTCCGTCAGCGTGTGGCCGCACTTGAAAAATTAAAAACCCGACCCGATTTCGAGCCCCTGGCAATTGCATTTAAGCGGGTGGTGAACATCATCAAGAAGGCCGACCCGAGCGAAGGGCCGGCCGTGGATGAAACCCTGTTTGAAAAGCCCTGCGAATCGGCTCTTTTTGCCGGCGGAAACCGAGTTCGGGAATCGGTCCGGGAGGCCTTGGACCAGGGACAATTTGAAGCAGCCCTTCAGCAGGTGGCCACTTTGCGCGAGGAGGTGGACGACTTTTTTGAAGGCGTGATGGTAATGGCCGATGACGATAAAATTCGAAACAACCGCCTGGGGCTGCTGCGGCGCACCGCGGATCTGTTCGGCCTGTTGGCCGATTTTTCGAAAATCTCTACTTAGCATTATTAGGAGGACAACATGGCGTTTGATCCAGAGAAAGACAAAATTTTAAAGCGATGGCATTGCGAAGAAACCGGCCTATTGGTGGCCATTCACCAGTATGGCGACGGTGAGCCGAAGGTGCAAATCGGCCCCCGCGTTGTGACCAAAAAAGACGGCACCGAATCCCAGCGCAAGGCCGGTCGCTTGACCATTGAGGATATGATGTGGTTTTATGACATCATCGACAACGTAAAAGAGGAACTGGCCGATCTGGCAGGTCCGAAATAGCCGAAAAACCTAATGGGGACGTTCTTCAGGTTATAAGTTTCTAAGACCTAATGGGGACATCAGCCTAATGGGGACGCAGCCTAATGGGGACGTTCTTCAGATTATAAGTTTCTCGGACCTAATGGGGACGGACCTAATGGGGACGTTCTTCAGATTATAAGTTTCTATTCAGAAACTTATAATCTGAAGAACGTCCCCACATGTTGCCGTGTTGCCCACGTGTTGCAGAAACTTATAATCTGAAGAACGTCCCCATATGTTGGTCTAATCTGAAGAACGTCCCCATATGTTGGCCGTCCCCATATGTTGGTCCCCACATGTTGCACAAAGGGTAACCATGACGGATGCCATCATCAACCCAACACGGCCCCGGGGATCACCGGATCTGGGACCGCTTGCCGTCATGGTGGCCACCGAGGTCGATCTGAAACAACTGTGCAGTCAGCTGAAATTGGCAGACCCGGCCGGACG
>JAFDDL010000510.1 GCA_019310865.1 Deltaproteobacteria bacterium
CACGAAGAAGCGGAACGATGTATGAGTTGCGGCGTGTGCAAGATGTGCGGCAACTGTTATCTATTTTGTCCGGACGCGGCTGTACATAAGGACGAAAAAAGCGGTGAGTACGTGATCGATTACGATTATTGCAAGGGGTGCGGGATATGCAGTACCGAGTGTCCTGTTGGAACGATCACCATGGATGCCGAAGGGGGAGACCACTTATGAATAACCGACAAATGCTGACTGGAAACTACGCCGCAGCCTATGGCGCCCAGGTAGCCAGGGCTGAGGTGGTTCCTGTATATCCCATTACGCCCCAAACCCACATTATGGAAAAAATGGCCGAGCTGATTGAGACCGGCAAGCTGGACGCCGAGATGATTTCAGTGGAATCCGAGCACTCGGCCCTGGCGGCCGCCATTGCCGCCCAGGCCACAGGTGCGCGGACATTTACGGCCACCTCGGCCCAGGGGCTGCTCTATATGCATGAAAATATGTTTGTGGCTTCCGGGATCCGGCTGCCCATTGTCATGGTCATTGTCAATCGGGCAGTGGGTGCACCCAACAGCATCTACCCGGATTTGTCCGATTCGCTGGACCAGCGGGACACCTCCTGGATACAAATTTATGCGGAAAACGCCCAGGAAGCCCATGACATGGTCGTCCAGGCGTATCGGATTGCCGAAAACAAAGCGATACTGCTCCCGGTGGCGGTTTGCTTTGAAGGGCTCATCATCTCTCACAACATGGAGCCGGTAACACTGATGGAACAGGAAAAGGTGGATCAATTCCTCCCGCCCTATACGCCGGAGCATGTTGTTCTCGATCCGGACAGACCCATGTCGATCGGTCAAGTTCTGATGGATGATGCCTATTACACGGAATACCGGTATCAGCAGAAGGAAGCCATGGACAATGCGTTGAAGGTAATACCCGAAGTGGATGATGAATTTGGGGAAATTTTTGATCGTTGCTATGGCGGCCTGTTTTCGGCCGAAATGATGGATGGGGCCCAGGTGGCGATTGTGACCCTCGGCAGTCTTGCTTCCACGGCCCGGTCGGTGGTGAGCCATCTAAGAAAGGAAAAGGGCCTGCCCATTGGATTGATTAAGCTCAGATCCTTCCGGCCCTTTCCAGAAGCGGCCCTTCGACAATACCTATCCGGAATGAAAGCGGTGGCCGTGCTGGAGCGTGATGTATCCATCGGAAACGGCGGCATCATATACGCTGAGTTGGCCCAGTGCCTGTACAACGCCCATTATCCGAGCCCGCTATTGACAAATTACATTATGGGATTGGGGGGACGCGATCTTACCTTCGATGATGTGCTCTCCATTGCCATGACCGTTTATGAAGAACGTGAGAATGACACCGTTGAACAACCGATCCGGTGGTGGAACGTGAGAGGATTATCATGAATTATATTGCAGACACCTTGCCCCAAGAAGAAATTTTTCAATCCGGACATCCGTTTTGTCCGGGTTGTTCCGGTGGCACGATGATTCGATGGATTACCAAAGTGCTTGGGCCAGATACCATCTGCAATATTGCCGCCAGCTGTCTGGCATTGCCGACGATGGTCTATCCCCACTCCCTGGCACTTCCCTGCCTCTACATCGCCATGGCGCCCTCGGCTGCCGGTGTGGCGGGTGTCAGCGCTGCGTTGAAAGTTCTTAAACGCAAGGGGAAAATCGATCCGAACAGAAAGATAACCGTCATCGCGTTGGCAGGCGACGGCAGCGCCGGTGATATCGGCATGGCCGCCCTTTCCGGCGCAGCCGAACGAAACGAGGATGGCATCTATTTTGTTTTCGACAATGAGGCTTATATGAACACCGGCATTCAGCGCAGCGGTGCCACACCTAAATACGCCTGGACCACCTCGACACTGGGCGGCAAGATCGAATTCAAAAAAGATTTGCCGAAGATCATGGCGGCCCACGGAATTCCGTACGTCGCCACAGTCTCTTTGGCCTATCCGGAAGATTTCATGGCAAAGGTGGAAAAAGCCAGGGACATGGAGCCGGGATTTAAATATATACATGTGAACGCACCTTGCCCCTCGGGATGGAAGTTTAAAGAGAGCCAGACCATAGAGGTGGCTCGATTGGCCGTTGAAAGCGGGTTGTGGTTGCTGTATGAGATTGAGCATGGTGAGTTCAGACTGAGCTACCAGCCCGATAAAAAAATACCGGTTCTCGATTATCTCCAGGTTCAAAAGCGATTCCAAAATTTAACCGATGTGCAGATTCAAGCGCTGCAAGACCAGGTTGACCAGACTTGGGATCGTCTGGCGGTGGTGGACCCGTAAAGGGAGGGTGGATGTCATCTAAACGTCGCGGTCAATGGGGAAGTTCCGCAGGATTTATTCTTGCCGCTGCTGGATCGGCCGTGGGTGTGGGCAATTTATGGAAATTTCCTTACATTACCTGGGAGAATAATGGCGGCGCATTCGTATTGATCTATCTGTGCTGCGTACCGCTCGTCGGCCTGCCGCTGATGCTATCCGAGCTACTGTTGGGCAGAAAGGCGGGCAACAGTGCCGTACCGGCTTTTGAGCATCTCGGTGCCACGACCTACGACGGAAAATAAAAAATTTAATACGTTGCACACTCGAGCGGGAACCAGCTCGGCTTTTTAAAATATCCACTTTTGAGTTGAACGTGCCTTTAAAGACTTGGGGACGTCCATTGAAAAATCACTTTACATAATGATTCTATAATGCTACGTGAGATCATGCCACGAAAAGCCCGCATAGACGCACCTGGTGCCTTACATCACATTATTGTCCGGGGCATAGAGCGTAGAAAGATATTTTATGATGACGATGACCGAGACAATTTCCTGGAACGGTTGGGAATTATTTTAACTGAAACCGGCACGCCTTGTTTTGCCTGGACCTTGATTCCAAACCATCTTCATATTTTGCTTAAAACCGGAGTCACACCGATAGCCACGGTGATGCGAAGGCTTTTAACCGGATATGCTGTTAGCTTTAACCGGCGTCACCACCGCCATGGTCAGCTTTTTCAAAACCGATATAAATCCATTTTATGTCAGGAGGCTTTATACTTATGATGGCAACAAAAGGTAGTAAGCCTTACGGAGGGGAAACGCCATGATGACCCTGCGGCTTTTTTCCCGCGAGTTTGAATCCGTACCGGCCGCTACATCCTGGTACCTTGCAGATCTTGGTGAAGCACGTGGAAAGCAGGAATTGTATACTCGCCAATCGCCACAGCGTCTCAAGGTTCTCCGGGAACACGCACTCATTGAAAGTGCGGTATCGTCCAACCGGATCGAGGGCGTGGAGGTCGATCAATCTCGAATCGCTACAATCGTATTTGGCCAGCCGCTCCTTCGGGATCGTGATGAGGAGGAAGTCCGGGGCTACCGGCAGGCCCTAACTTGGATTCATAAGCAGGGCGCGAAAATCCCTGTAACCGTAGAAACCGTTTTACAACTCCATCGCATGACACGTGGAGAAATATGGGATGCCGGAAATTACAAGGAAAAGGATGGTGACATTATCGAAAAGTTTCCGGATGGCAGGTCGCGGATCCGCTTC
>JAFDDL010000511.1 GCA_019310865.1 Deltaproteobacteria bacterium
CATCGGCAGAATCGACCTGTTCCATAAATTGCGCAGCCCTCTGCCGGTTGCTGCTGACGATCACATCTGTGTGGCCGGATCCATATCGGTTTATGTGGTCTATGGCGTTTTCTATACTGTTGACAATTTTGATGGAAATAATCAGGTCCAGGTACTCGGTTTGCCAGTCTTCCTCTGTTGCCGATACAGCAGCGATGATTTTTTGGGTGCGTTTGCACCCGCGCAGTTCTACACCGTGCCGGTCAAAAGCCTTCTTGATCCTCGGCAGAAAGGTGTCGCCTTGCTTTTCATGCACCAGCAGCGTCTCGACAGCATTGCAAACCGAAACATATTGGCATTTGCTGTCAATGGAGATATCCAGAGCCATGTCGATATCTGCATCTCTGTCTATGTAGACGTGGCAGATGCCGTCGGCGTGTCCCAATACGGGAATAGTCGTATTGTGCATGATGTGCTGCACAAATTGATTGCTGCCCCTGGGAACGATCAAATCGACATATTGGGACAGACCCAGCAACTCTTGCACGTCGGATCGGGTTTCCATAAGCCCCAACCAGCCTTCGGGAATGCCCGCCTGGACAGTTGCATGGCTGATAATGTCCGCCAACGTATGGTTGGTATTAGCCGCTTCGCTGCCACCTTTTAGCAAAACACCATTACCGCTTTTGAGGCACAGTGATGCAATCTGCACCAGAGCATCCGGCCTGGACTCAAAGATCATACCGATAACACCGATGGGACTGCTGACTTTGTAGAGTTCGAGCCCGCGATCCAGTTCAGTGGCACTCAGAACTTTACCCACCGGATCCGCCAGCCGCAGCAGGCTTGAAAGACCCTCACAAGCTTCTTCAATTTTGCGGTCGTCAAATTTCAGCCTTTTCAGCAACGGGTCAGCCAACTGCGCCTTTTCCGCCAACTCCAGGTCGGTCTGATTGGCGGCAACAATGGTTTGTCGATTACTTTTCAAGGCCTTAATGATTTGCCCGATGGCCATGTTTTTGGTTTTGCCGTCCAATGTTGCCAGCAGTTTATTTGCGTTGGCCGCCTGCAAGGCTTTCTGAAGCGTGTCCATATAGTCTCCTTTTGATTGCGAATCTAAAAATGTAGCATCTTTTATATCTTTAGCATCGATCCTATCATTGTTTGTATCAAAAAAGAAGGTCTATAAAATACTTGACAAATATATACAAGATATATATCCTGATCAAGTAAATTCTGTATATGACAATCTCTCTGCCTTTTTTGCATGGAAGATTTAATTTGAACACGGAAACTTTTCATCGCAGGAAATAAAGGATGAGGATTTGCAGCTGATTCTTGAGGCCTGTATTCGTGCTGCCAATGCGTCAAACCGGCAAAGCTACTCGATTGTTGTAATCAAAGACAGAACCGGGTTATCAAGCGGGACGTTTGAGTGGGCCAAGTATTGTCCATCACGGCAAATACCACCACGCAACTACCAATGAACTGGAAACACTTATCCAGCAATACGATGATCCGGAAAAAGCCATGGGAATTTATCCCGCCTGGAGAGAGAAAGGTTTTAAGCATTATGTGAACTGGTACTATACAAAGTGGGCAGTTTCAATTGGAAAGAAGGTTAATAAAAGTCAGTTGTATAAGATCTTGGAGAGAACTGATTTTCTGGAAAGCACTAATGCAGAAGATTAAATAGCGGATATACCGGACTGCCTTGAAGATTGGCTTTCAAGTTAAGGCGGGAGTGAGGAGAACGAGCAATGATGCGAAACATGATTACTTTAATTGTCAATTGTGGGCTGGCACTGTCTCTGTTTCTGGTGACGGCAATCGCTCAAGAAATGGAAACTCAAGAGGCGGCAGCTTCGGCGAAAATGACGCAACCAGAATACTCGCCCTACCTGGACCAGAATTACACGCAACAGGTATATTTTGGTGATACGCACCTGCATACCGCCTACTCAACCGATGCCGGCATGATCGGCAACCGCCTGGGTCCGGATAAAGCCTATCGCTTTGCCAGGGGCGAGGCGGTCGTTTCCAGTACGGGTACAAGCGCACGGTTGTCCAGACCTCTCGATTTCCTGGTCGTGGCCGATCATGCGGAAAACCTGGGCCTTGCCCCAATGATTGCCGAGGAGAATCCGGCGCTTTTGAAAACCGAGTTCGGCAAGAAAGTCTACGATCTGGTGAAAAAGGGAGACCCGTGGGCGGCTTTTGCGGTATGGGGGGCCGAAGCCGGTGCGAATAGAGATCCGCTTGCCGGACAGGAAGAGATGGTTCGTTCCATGTGGGAGCGGGTCACCTCCGCCGCCGATCGGTACAATGCACCGGGAAAGTTTACGGCGTTTATTGGCTACGAGTGGACATCCACACCCGGCGGTAACAACCTGCATCGCAACATCATCTTCCGTGATGGCAAGACCAAGGCGGATAAAATCCTGCCTTTTTCGAGTTACGATTCCCAAAATCCTGAAGCGCTGTGGGCCTGGATGGCTGCTTATGAACAAAACACCGGAGGTCGCCTGCTGGCAATCCCTCATAACGGCAATCTGAGCAATGGTCTGATGTTTGACAGTGTCACGCTCAACGATAAAAAGCCCATTGATAAGGACTATGCCGAACGCCGCAGGCAGTGGGAACCGCTTTACGAAGTGACCCAGATGAAGGGTGACGGCGAGGCGCACCCGTTGCTGTCGCCCAATGACGAATTCGCTGATTTCGAAAAATGGGACAAGGGCAGCTTCGGTCCTGAGGCTAAGACACCCGATATGCTGCCGCGCGAGTATGCCCGGGAGGCGTTGAAGAGCGGCCTGGCCTACGAAGCGAAACTCGGGGCGAATCCTTTCAAGTTCGGCATGATCGGCAGCACCGACTCGCATACGTCACTGGCGACTACGCAAGAAGATAACTTTTTTGGCATGGTTACACCGCTGGAACCAGGGCGGCACCCCGTACGGTTTGACATGAAGATTACCGGCTACCTGAACGGGCCAGTCATCAAGGCTTGGCAGTCAAGTGCGTCGGGTCTGGCCGCTGTCTGGGCAACGGATAACACCCGTGAGGCGCTGTTTGACGCTATGGCACGCAAAGAGGTCTATGCCACCACCGGAAAGCGCATGATCCTGCGTATCTTTGCCGGTTGGGAGTTTGTTGAGGATGACCTTTACCGGGAAGATTTTGTCCGGAATGGTTACAAAAATGGCGTGCCCATGGGCGGTGACCTTTCCAATGCTCCCCAAGACGGAGCGCCGGTCTTTATGGTCAGTGCCCTGCGAGATTCCCAGGGAGCCAACCTGGACCGGATCCAGATCGTTAAGGGCTGGCTCGGGGCAGATGGCAATACCCATGAGCGGATCTACGATATTGCCGTGTCTGACGGGCGCAACATCGGTGCTAACGGTCGGTGCAAAACCCCGGTCGGAAACAGCGTGGATGTCCAAAACGCATCCTATCGGAACACCATCGGCGATCCGCAGTTGATGGCCTACTGGAAAGACCCTGAATTCAATCCGGAACAGCGGGCCTTCTATTATGTGCGAGTCCTGGAAATCCCGACCCCGCGTTGGACA
>JAFDDL010000512.1 GCA_019310865.1 Deltaproteobacteria bacterium
AATGACGTTCACCTGCGCTACAATCACCTCTTCCTGGTCGGCACTGGCCGGTCCCTGGATAAAGCCGGGCAAACCGCAGATACAGCTCGAACCGCCGAAGGTCACACCGCGTTCGACACCAATTCGATCGGCACATACCATGAACAGGCCGTTTGTATGGGCCTGAACCAGGGTCAGATACGCCCAGGCCGGATATGCGGGTTCCGCGAGACCCGGCACCAGAACCCAGTTTGTAGGATGACAGATGATATCGACCCCCTGGGCTGCGTAAATACGACTCACTTCAGGGAACCAGTTGTCGTAACAAATACTTAACCCGACACGACCGAAAGGCAATTTAAACACGGGGAACCCCAAATTACCCGGCTCATACAAAGTATTGTCCACATCCCATAAATGGGTTTTGCGGTACTTTCCGATGTAGCCTTCAGGTCCTATCAGAACCGCCGTATTATAGAGTGCATCGCCGTCTTTTTCTATGAGCCCCGAAACGATGTAGCCGCTCCCTTGACTGGCTGCCTTTTCCAGAGCCGTCACCGTCGGGCCGCCCGGTACGGGTTCAGCACACGCCAGGGCCTCCCGGCGGTTATTGAAGACATAACCGCTGCTGCTGCATTCCGGGGTCACAATCAATCCGGCATTCTGGTCAAAGGCCTTTCCAATCAACGCCAGCAGCTTTTCCCGGTTGCTGTCCGTTTCGCCCAGAACCGGTTCGAATTGAACCGCGGCAATGGTGAGCATGCTCTCTTGTCCAATCACCTGCTCCGCACCAAAATCCATTATCTCAATCTCCTTGCTTTAATCCCGGTCAAGCGGTCGCTGTCATGCCGACCCGAAACAACCGATTCGTGTCGGCTGACAGCACCCGCCCGTTCGATTGTTTCAGGTTTTTGCCTTCAACGCCTTCAATATCTTTTCCGGTGTGATGGGTCCATGCGTGATCTGGACTCCTGCAGCGTTAGAAATTGCATTGGCCGCTGCAGCGACAGGCCCGATAAGCCCTCCCTCGCCGGCGCCCCTGCCACCGTAAGGACCGTAAGGTTCAGGTGTTTCCAGCAGGTGGATGTCGCACTTGGGCATGTCCGAAGGGCCGAGCATTTTGTAATCGGTGAAACTGTTGTTCAGGCATAACCCATTGGCATCATAGTATATTTCTTCGGTAAGCGCATAGCCGATCCCCTGCTGTATCCCGCCTTCCAACTGCCCTTCCACAGATGGCGGATGGATGGCTTGGCCAATGTCATTGACATAACAGCATTCAATCAGCTTCCACTCACCTGTCTCCATATCCACTTCTACTTCAACAAAACATGCGTACCATGCCGGATTGTTGGCAAAGGGCATGAAGTCGCCCTTCCCGATAATCTGGCCGCGCTCAAAGGGGAACTGGAAGGTTTCCGGATCCATGAAGGCGTAAATTCCCTTCCAGAGCATGTCTGCAAGATCCACAACCTGATCCGGATTATCTTTCACAAAGATTTTCTTGTCCTTCATCTCCAGATCCTTGGGATCCACCTTCAGGTGTTTTGCCGCCTTTTCGAGCATTTGTCTCACGGCATCCTCACAAGCCTCCTTAACCGCAAGTCCGGCGGTCCAGATGGTACGACTGGAGTGGGCGCCGATATCAAAGGCATTCGCGTCGGAGTCTCCCGCAAGCAGAAAGACATCTTCCATGGGGAAACCCAGCGTCTCTGCAGCAATCTGTGTAATGGCCGTGTGGTTTCCGCATCCCAGATCGCTGATGGAGCAGTTCACCACCGCCGTGGCATCTTCGTTAAGCTTCACCATGGCCACGGTGTGTTCCAGCAGTACGGGAAAGCCGGCGCTCGCATGAACCCCAAGCATCATGCCGACCCCGCGGCGTTTCAAACCGGTCTGTTTGGCGTATTTTTCCTTTTTCTCTTTCCAGTTAAAGGCATCGGCCCCTTTTATGAGGGCTTCCGTTGCGCCGCACGACTGGATGGGAATGCCAAAGCCATAAATGTCCTCTCCGGCTTCTCTGTGCCATTTTATGCGCCATTCCACCGGATCGATCCCTGTTTCGTTGCACATCCGTTGAATTAACTGCTCCATGGCAAATGACTGCTGGGGATTGCCGTATCCACGGAAAGCGCCGCAGGGAGCTTGATTGGTAAAATAGCTTTCTCCGTCGTATCGCCAATTTTCCCATTTATAATGAGCCCGTGAGAGAAGTCCAGCAACAAGTACGACACCGGCGTGGGTATAATAGCCCCCCTTGAGGGTTGCGAAGTAGCCGTCATAGGCAACAGGGGTTCCGTCTTTTTTAAATCCCATTTTCAGTTTCCAGAATCCGGGGTTCCGGCTTTCCGAAGTAATCCAGTCCTCTTCCCGTGTGTAATTGACCTTGATGGGTCGACCCGGCACAGCCATGGCCATGGCGCAGACGAAAGGCTCGCCGACTAAACCCAGCCTGCCGCCGAAAGCCCCGCCGATGACAACCTGGTTGACTTTGACCTTGGTCATGGGAAGGCCGAAGATGCGGCTTAGCTTATTGTGAACCGGCTTGGGCATCTGGGTCGATGTCCAGACTTCCAAGCGGCCCTTGTCGTCGAAAACGGCAATATAGCAATGGGGCTCCATCTGGCAATGTTTCTGCTTGGGAACATAATATTTTTCCTCATAGACGAGGTCCGCTTCCTCGAGTCCCTTATCCACATCGCCATACCCGTAATATCCTTCCGGAAACATCACACCGGGGACCTTGTAAGCCATATTGTTGGGCTTGTCAGGGTGAAACTGAACGGCGTCCGGCTGTTTGGACTCTTCATCGGTAAGGTATACGGGCAGGGGCTCGTACACCACACGGATTTTGTCAGCGGCCCTTTCGGCTTCCTCTTCGGACTTTGCCACGATCCCGCAGATAGCGTCCCCCTGGTGCTTGACATGGGTCGCAAAGATGGGTTGCTCTGCCAACTCCCCCCACGCTTCATTGGCCGCATCCGAGGCGAACATGTCCATAACGCCGGTGTTGTAAGTCGGATACTTGGTGATATCTTCCGGTGTCAGAATTTTCACAACACCCGGCATTTTTTTGGCCTCGGATACGTCCAGTTCGGTCACCCGGGCATGTGCATATTCCCAGCAACGTACGATTTTTCCGTACAGCATTCCCGGCATATAAATGTCGTCCGCGTAAAGCGCGCGGCCCGTTACCTTAGCTCTTGCATCAACTTTTGGTACTCTTTTTCCTACCACATTATATTTGCTCATGATTATTCCCCTTTTATTTTACCCTTCTGCCTGAGCTTTCATTTGATCCCGGGCCTGTTCAACCGCTTCAACGATTTTGACATACCCGGTGCACCGGCAGATATTTCCTTCAAGCTCATGGCGAATCTCATCTTCGGTGGGGTTCGGATTTTTTCCCAGTAGGCTCACCGTTTTCATAACCATGCCCGGTGTACAGTAGCCGCATTGAATGGCGTGCTTGTCCACAAAAGCCTGTTGAACCGGATGAAGCTCGCCGTCTTTTTCAAGCGCGGCAATTGTGGTGAACTTCTTTCCATCCATGAGCGCGGCCAAGGTGAGA
>JAFDDL010000513.1 GCA_019310865.1 Deltaproteobacteria bacterium
GTCAAATAACGACAGAGGTTAATTTTGTACTGATAGACATCAATAATAACTTATTCTTTAAATTCTTTGCTTGATCGCCTATGGCCGAATACGGAACCCTCATATTTCTTATTCAGAACCTGATAAACAAATCTGAGCCTGTATTCTTGATGTTTAAGGCGCTGTTCTTGGGCGCGGGAGCCGTGCCCAGCTTTGAACCAGTGAACTTCGATCTGTTTTCCTAATGATTTTAACTTTGTTTCGTAGGCCTGCATCTGGCGTGGTGGGCAGCGAGTATCGTTAGAACCCTGGATTACTATAATAGGAGCTTGAATCTGTTCTGCATGGGTGATAGGTGAACTCTTTATATGTCTCTCGATCTTTTCTCCGGGTGTTCCGCCAAAAAGTACCCGATGATAGCCCCTCAGCGATTCGCTTTCATCCTCATACATCATTGCCCAATCAGCAATGGCCACGCCGGCGATACCGCCAGCCCACATCTCCGGCAATTTGGCAATAGCCTGCAATGTCAGGTAGCCGCCATAGGATTCTCCAGTCAAAAAAACCGCATCAGCTTGGGCAACTTTGTTCTCTATCAACCACTTATATCCAGCAGAAATATCCTGTACTTCTAGCTCCCCGGGTTGACCAAGAATGGATTTTTCAAATTCTTTGCCAAAAGTGGTTGAACCATGGTAATTGATGGAAAAAAAAGCCATACCGTGGTCTATCCAGGATTGAATTTCAGGTGAGTAATTATCGGCCATGACTGTAGTCGGCCCGCCATGAGTATGAATGATAGTTGGAAAGGGGCCTTCTCCCTCTGGAGTCGCCAGCCAACTTTGAATAGTGGCTCCATTTTCTGCGGTAAAAGTAATCGATTGCCATGTCGAGCCGGGTGGTACATCGCTTGCCTCAAGCACTGTAGATAGTTCTTTTCCTGTATTACCATCCAGTGCAATCAGCCGAGAAGGATGGGATAAATCTTGCCAAGTGATGAGAATCTTGTCATCGTCGGTAAAGACACCGGTGTCAAAGTAGCTTCCTAATACCCCGTCTGGATGCTGGAGTTTCGTGACCGTTTCCGTATCCAGATTATACAAGAATAGCTGATGTTGAGCCCGATAAAATTGGCTGAGTAACACGTGTTTTGCATTTTTTGACCAGAGCCAAGCGCTCACTTCACCGGGGATTTGATCAATGGATAGGTCTTTGCGCTCGGTGGTAAGTGGATTCCATATAATTGGCCGGGCGTAGCCCGACTTGCTGGTTGTGGATAGCATCCGGAAATCGTCTGGGAGCGGCGAAAATTCGCTTAAGTCGTGACTAACACCTTCTCCATCCCACAGTTCAGCCATAAGATCGCCATTTTTTAAATCGAAAGCCATAAGACGTGTGTCCGATGAATTAGTCCCCTCAGTAGTGGCTATAACGGCGATTTTGCCATCATTCGAGAGGGACGGGCCATTGAAAAGGCTCTGGCTTTTGTGGATTAGGTGTGGAGCCTGGCTGGGAGAAAATACGTAGAGCATCTGTCCACTGGGATCGGTAATCCGCGAGCTGATAACATTACCACAAAAGCTCTGATTTATTTGGAAAGAGCCGTAAGGCGGAAGATCGGGTGTTACATCCTCTTGAGGTCCACCCGTAAAGGGGACTCGTACAAAATGCCCGATCTCGTTGCCCCCATCATCTTTCATATAATAGACGTATTCGCCATCGGCTGAGATTAAACCCACGACCACGCCAGACTGCTGATGGGTCAGTTGGTGCAACTCACCAGTAGCTATGCGCCAGGCGTATAATTGCAAAGTGCCATCACGATCTGTGCATACTAAGCCCCGTTTTGGGTTAAGATTTGCAATTTTGGCCCACAGGATGCCCGGGGCACGGAATCGTTGTTTCCAAACAGCGTTTTCTTCAAGATCGATGCGCTTTAGCATAAAGACTCCCTTCATACTCAATTAATCCCCCAATCCCAATTCCTGTAGTATCAATGTTTTAAGCTTGTATTTTTCCACTTTGAAAGTGGGGGTTACGGGCAAGGCATTAACAAATCTGATATACTTAGGTATCATGTATTTTGGCATTTCGCTTTTTATCCAGCTTCGCAGAGCCCCTTCTGATAAACTCGCATCTTGGTTCAATACAATAAAGGCTGCGATGTCCTCTTCGCCACCCACCACTGCGTCAACGGGAAACACCGCATTGTTGTTAATGGCAGGATGGGTATTAATCAATCCTTCCACCTGGTGTGACGACATATTCTCACCCCGAGCTCTTATGAAACCACCGATCCTATCTACGAAGCAAAAGACATCGTTTTCTTGGCGTTGGCGTATAATATCCCCACTGTAATACCAACCGTTTTTTAATACTTCATCAGTTGCTTCCGGCTTGTTGTAATATTCGCTAAGTATTAATGAAGGTAGTTTGGGTCTGATCGCCAGCTGACCCGGCATACCAGGAGAAACCGGCTGACCATCGGCATCCAGTATGGCGATTTCATGCAATATGCTGGGCTTCCCCATAAAGCCTTTTTTGACCTCTTCACAGCCCTGTATTAAAGATACATCGAATTTCCGGCACAATTCTATGAATTCATTTTTAGTATACCCTCTTTGCAGTTCTTTAGGTGTCCCTTCGCCGTCTTGAAGCTCAACGATCTTTCCACCAATAACGGCTCCTGCCTCGGTGGAACCATAGCCGATTGAGACAAAATCAATACCAAACCGCTTTGCCACTTTATGATGATTTTGATGAAGTGGAAGCATATTAACTGTTTTTAAAGAGTTGTTTCTATCATCGGGTTTAGCTTCCTGCATCATCAACCATGGCACCATTACATCAAGCAGAACGGCATTGGTAGCGTTACATTTTTTAATACGACTCCAAAAATCATTAACGCTGAACTTGTCCCAAATCGCTACGCCGCACCCTGACCATGCCGCCCTTACCACGTTATAAAATGCACCGCCTACATGATAAAGAGGAAGATCATTATAAATAATATCATCGGGATGCGTTAAGTTGATATCATTGAAAAGATAATTTAGTAAATACCTGTGAGGCTGAATCACACCTTTTGGATTTCCAGTTGTTCCAGAGGTGTAAATGATATTCGCCATGTCGCTGTAATGGAGTTGTGTACCCAGGTTTGATTTATTCCCCTGAAGAAGCTCATTAAAAACAAAAGATTTAAAATAAATATCAGGTTTTAACAACGCAGTTTCCGAACTGAAGTCGTGATCACTATTTTTCGGCTGATGTAAAATAAGCTGAAGGGGAGGAATGGTGGTTTTGAGTTTGTTTATTTCATCAAGATATTTCTGCTCCGTAATCAGCATTTTCGGCCGAGTGTCGTTGATCTGATAACTTAACAATTTTCCTTTATAATTGTAATTTATCGGACAGTATACAGCCCCGATCTTCCAGATTGCAAACATTGAAAGGATGGTGACAATTGGGTTATATAAAAAGAGTGATACGTGGTCGCCTTTTTCCAAACCCAAAGAACACAGATTGTGGGCAACACTGTTAGCCAACCTGTTGAATTCACTATAAGTATATCTTATATCTTCTTCGCCATAATATATAAAGGCTTTGTCAGCATTTAACTCAGCCAACTCCTCAAACTTTTCTATGAATGTGTTACCAAACGGTTTCAGCATATCTTCCAGTTTTTTAATATCCATGACACCACCTCAATTACACAAGATTCCGGAGTTTGCGCCTATCTGGTAAGTTTTTATTATTGAGTCCACAACCTTAAGGTTATGGCCGATAAGGAACAACTGGAGCGCCTATTTGCCTTTTGAGCACACGCTGGGCATCATCCATAAATTCACTAAGCAGCCGGCGTGTGTCGCGTGGATCGATAATTTCAGTTCCGGATTTTTCTGCAGTCCTATATGGTGACGCCAGTGCCTTCAGTCGGTTTTCAATCTCTTGGCGTTTTTTATCCGGTTCCGCGGCGGTCTCGATCTCCCGGCGATAAGCCGCATCAACCCCACCCGCTATGTGCATTGAACCCCACCTGCCTGAAGGCCAAGCGTAACGTTGGAACATCCCGGTAGGCCGGTGATGGCATTGGCCGGCTACACCGTAGAGCTTACCGATGACGAACGTAATCCATGGCACACGGCTCGAACAAACTGTCCAAACTAATCTCGCGCCTGCCCGCTCAATTCCTCTCTGTTCGGAGTCAGGCCCTACCATAAAACCCGGCTCATCCGCAAAAGATATCAAGGGTAAGTGAAAAGTGTCACAGAGCTGGATTAGACGCATCACTTTCTCACCTGCCGCCACATCGGTCGCTCCTCCAAGGTGAAGCGTGTTGTTGATCATAACTCCCGCAGGATATCCGTTCACCCGGGCCATGCCTGTTATACGAGATCGGCCATAGAAAGGGGAGATTTCAAAGAACGAATCACTATCCAGCACATTATACAGTATGGCATAAGGGTCATAGGCTTTTCGTCTCGATTCGGGGATAATGCTCAACAAGTCCTTTTTATGCAAGTCAGGCGGGTTATCTAACTCAACCCGAGGTGGTATTTCCCATACATTGTCGGGCAGATAACCGAGAAACTTACGAATAATATTAAATGCCTCTTCTTCGGTTTGGGCCAGGTTGTCTACGACTCCGCTCTGGTATACGTGGACTTGATCGCCGCCTAATTCTTCCTTGCAAATTTCTGTACTCAGTGCTGCCTTGACCACTGGCGGTCCGCCGGCAAAAACCTGGCTGATATTCTTGACCATCACGTTGAAGTGACCGAGGCATGCGCCAATCGCCGGTAGTCCTGCCACAGGCCCAAGCAAAGCTGACACTACCGGAACGGTACTTAATAGCTTGACTTCAGGGGCCGTGTATATATTTCCGTCCGGGAGATAGGTACGACCGATATTTTCAAAGCTCTTGACACTGCCCCCGGCCGCATCGAGTAACCGAATATAAGGAATTAACAATTCAAGGGCTTTTTCGGAGGGAGCCGATTCACTTCCCAGCCCTTCCATAAGAATAGCACCAGACCCGCCTCTCACAGTAAAATCACCACCGGTCACGATTACTTTTCGACCGTTCAGCAAACATGTGCCATGAACTGAGGGTTTCGGGATGAATCCTGTCAGTTTACCTTCAGTGTAAATGCCTTCGCCGGCGAGCGCATTCCACTCCCGGAACGATCCACCATCGGCTAACAGTTGTATCCGTTCTCGAATCGTCAACTTTCCCTTTTTATGTTGACGAGAAACATTTTCAGGACCGCCCATTTGTTTGGCAAGATTTTTACGATATTTTAGTTCTTCGATCGCTTTCTCCCACGACATTATTAGATTTCCTTTTATTGGGGGGTTCGACTTGCTCTTGGTTTATAAACGATTGACAATGTCATTGCCTTCCTTCATCACCAGCAGCATCTTGGACGACTCCTGGAGCACGGTGATGTCTGCCAGCGGATCGCCGTCCACCACCAAAAGATCCGCCAGCTTGCCTGCTTCCAGGGTACCGACCTGATCTGCGATTCGACAAACCTCGGCAGATGTCCGGGTGGCCGCAACGATGGCCTGCATGGGCGAAAATCCGTGACGCACCATCAGCTCCAGTTCAAAGGCCGAACGGCCATGGTTTTCCTCATTGATAATATCCGTCCCCAGGGCAATCTTGATCCCGGCTGCAGCAGCCCTGGAAAAGCTTTTTGAGTGAAGTTCGGCAAGCCGTCTCGCCTTTACAAGGGACACCTCGGAAAGCCCGGTTTCGGCACCTCGCGAAAAGATATCCTCTACGACAAAAAGGGTCGGCACCAGATAGGTGCCCGCTTCGAGCATCATGTCGATGGCCTCGTCATCGAGCATGGCTCCGTGCTCGAT
>JAFDDL010000514.1 GCA_019310865.1 Deltaproteobacteria bacterium
ACCATCATATTTAAACGTTGAAAAAGACCAAGCAATCATTTTTTTTACCGGCGCATTATTTTATTTATTTATATTGATTGATTTGTTGTACTCAACGTTTTACATAATAGAGAGGAATGGATACGTGAGTGGCGCTATCCCCTATCCGGGCAATCAGCGAGTCGAAAGGATGGCCTTTTGGAAAATAAGCCTCAAGAATTGATTCCAGGTACTGAAACATCGGACCGACTGTCAGAGCTTGAAGTAACTTCAATCGTTACTTCGATCTACAATAAACACAATGACGGACTCCGGAAATACTTGACGTGGCGATTGAATTCAAAGGACGAAGTGGATGTTGTCACCCAGGAAGTCTATCTGCATCTTCTAAAACATCCTCAGTTGGATCAGCTGCAACTGACACTGACGTTACTGTGCAAAATCGCATCCAATATTATAATTGACCGATATCGAAGCGACCAGGTCCGTGAAAGAAATGCCCATGTTCCCTTAGATTGGGTGCCGATACCGTCGGCAACCTCAACATCTGAACAGTATGTAAAAACAAAGGAAGGGATCAAGGCATTTTACAAAAAATTTGAAGGGATGAGTAAAAAGTGTCAGCGTGCTTATATTCTCAGCCGTTTCAAAGGCATGACATACGATGAAATTGCTCGAGAGTTGGGCGTTTCCAAAAGCTCCGTGAATAAATATATTTCCAACGTATTGCTTGAATTATCTGAAATAATTGAGATTTACATATGAATATAAAAAGTGATAAAGACAAAACAACATTACTTGAAGCCAAAGATTGGTTTCTGAAAATGAATTTCGAGCCGGTTACCCCCGAAATGCAGACTAAATTCCAAGCCTGGTTGGCTGAAGATTCATCACACCCGTCAAAATTTGATCTGATACATGCCACCTGGGAAAATTCAGCCATCTTGGAAAATCATCCAGTGGTCATCAAAGAAATGAATAAAAGTTTGGATAAGCCACGATTCGGGAAAAAATTTAGTTGGCTGCATAAGCTGCGCATACGTCCGATCCTGCTGAGACCAATCGCTATTTTTGCAACCGTTTTGTTAGTGGTGATCGGGATTTGGTTTTGGCAAACCGACACCGATCGCCCAAGAATGTATCATACCGGGACAGGGGAACAAAGAACGATTTTGGTTTCAGATGGATCGCTAATTCTTCTCGATGCGGAAAGCGTGGTAACGGAACGTTTAACCACAACTCAGCGTTTGTTTACACTTGAGAAGGGCCGTGCTTCATTTTCGGTATTTCACGATCCTGAACGCCCCTTCCTCGTAGCTGCAGAAAATGTCATCGTTCGTGCCGTCGGAACAAAGTTTAATGTGGCTAAAAAAAGAAATGGCAAGGTACTTGTCGCCGTTACAGAAGGATCCGTTAAGGTTAGCAAAAATGACAATAATCCAGAAGCGAGTATCGACATGGGGATACCTAACCCAATGCGAACTCCTTTGCAATCCCAGGAAACAATGGCTTTAACAACAACTCCGCAAGACCGTCTGTCTGTCCATATTGTAGATTCCGGACAGCAGGTTATCATTGATGACCAGGAGGCGGATCTCAGGATAAAACCAGTGGATGTCGAAACTGCCGATTCTTGGAAAAACGGAAGATTGTACTTTGTTATGGAGCCACTATCCGAAGTAATCGATGAAATTAATCGTTATCTAGAAAGGAAAATCAAGATCGATGATGAATCTATCGGCGATATACGAATCAGTGTAAACTTTGATATTCGTCATCGAAACAACTTCTTAATCGCAATCCAAAAAGCACTACCAATAACCATAGAGCAAAGTTCAAACAATACGGTTTTATTGAAGAAAAAATGATTGAAAGTAACTGAATTCAAGCACCTTCGATACGAAAATGAAATTGGATGTCGTAGCCTGTACACGTCATTGAAGTTCCCTAAAATGCTATGGGCCTGTTCTATGAAATAGTAGTTAGGGTATCGGTTAAACCTTGGCCCGCAACCTGTCTTTCGGGAGCCCCAGGACCCGTTCGCCGATTATGTTTCGCTGGATCTCCGAGGTGCCGCCCTCGATAGTACTTCCCTTGGAGCGTATAAAGTGGAATTGCCAATCTCCGTCGTCGATGCACCAGGGTGATCCGCTCATCACCTGGCCATTGGGACCCTGCATTCCGACGGCTGCCTCGGCCAATCTCTGGTAGGGCTCACTCCACAGGATTTTACCGATGGAGCCTTCCGGTCCCGGAATTTTGCTTTCGAGCAGAGTGCTGAAATTGCGAAGACCATGATATTTCAACACCATCACCTCAATATAAGACCGGGCAATCTCCTGCCGAAATACCGGACCGTCGATGACCGGTTTGCCGGAGCGTTTGGTTTCTTGGGCCATGTTTACCATACTTAAAATATTGTTCTCATAGACGGCCCCCATGACCACATCACCTATAACGCGCTCAAACATCAAGGTAGTGATGGCGATCTGCCAGCCCTGATTTTCCCGGCCCACCAGCATGTCGACAGGCACCTTGACATCGTCAAAAAAGACTTCGTTAAAATCGCCCTCCCTGGTGATCTGGAGCATGGGCCGCACGTCAATGCCCGGAAGGGTCATATCCACCAGCAGGTAACTGAGGCCCTTGTGTTTGGGAACGTTCGGATCCGTTCGAACCAGCAATACGCAGTAATCCGCTATATGGGCAAAGCTGGTCCACACTTTCTGGCCGTTAACGACATAATGATCCCCCTCTTTCACGGCCTTGGTGGAGACATTGGCCACATCCGACCCGGCATCCGGTTCGCTGAAGCCCTGGCACCAGATGTGGGTGCCATCCAGCATTTTCGGAATCATTTCCTTTTTCTGTTCTTCGCTGCCTTGGGCAAGAATGGTCGGAAGCTCAATGCTGTGGGTGATAAACCCCGGTCTTCTCAGTTCGCTGCATGTGCTCGCAAGCGTTTGTAATACAATGGCTTCCTCCACCACGCTTCTTCCCTGCCCGCCGTATTTTTTCGGACAATTCATTCCCGCATACCCGGCGTCGAAAAGTTTTTTTTGAAATCGTTTATAGGCGATCTTCCATGCTACCACTGTTTCATAATTGCGGCGGCGATCATGGTCAAAGTCCGCCGGCAGATTCGCCGCCAGCCACGAGGAAGATTCCTCTCGAAACGCCTCCTGCTCCGGATTGAATTGATAATCCATTGGTCTTTTCCTTTAACGATAGAATTCGGTTAAACCTTGGCCCGCGACCTGTCTTTCGGGAGCCCCAGGACCCGTTCGCCGATGATGTTCCGCTGGATTTCCGAGGTACCGGCCTCGATAGTATTTCCCTTGGAGCGTAAAAACTGGAATTGCCAGGTTCCGTCGTCAATGCTCCAGGGTGATCCACTCATCACCTGCCCGTAGGGTCCCTGAGTGCCGACGGCCGCCTCGGTGAGTCTCTGGTTTGGCTCACTCCACAGGAGTTTGCCGATGGAGCCTTCCGGTCCCGGGATGTTGCCTGTGAGCTGGTTGCTGAAATTACGCAACCCGTGATAT
>JAFDDL010000515.1 GCA_019310865.1 Deltaproteobacteria bacterium
ATAGGGAAGGGCGATGGTATCCAAAATTCAAATTGATACGGTGAGAGATTCGATTGAAGGATTCGTCTCACGCTATTCGAGTTGTGCCGGCACTCGAAACTGGTGGCGCAAACCGATCCTGGTGACCGCAACAGTTGATAAACGATTTGCTGCTCTCCCGCATATAGCCGCGAAAAATCATCTGCTTCCCCGGGAACTATTGGCCGAAGCCCGGTCCGTGATTGTCTATTTTATTCCATTTATTAAAAGTCTGGGTCAGGAGAATGCATCCGGAAAATTCCCCTGCCGAAACTGGGCCATTGCCTATGTTGAAACAAATACCCTGATTGAAAAGGTCAATGCCATGCTGGCCGAAATTTTGAAAGGGGCCGGCTACCAGGCAACCACCACCCCACCCACAGCCAATTTTGATCATGAATCCCTCATGAGTCGTTGGTCCCACAAACATCTGGGGCATATTGCCGGTCTCGGTCGCTTTGGTGTGCACTGCCAGCTTATTACCCCGTCGGGATGCACCGGGCGACTGGGCAGTTTGGTGACGGATGCCGACCTGGGGAACCACCCGCTTTGCACCGAAACGGAACTTTGTCTTCATAAACAGAGTGAAACATGCCTCGAATGCGTCTCGCGGTGCCCGGTTGACGCCCTTGCCGCTGACGGGTTTGATCGGCAGCGATGCTGGCAGCGATTGAAAGTGAACCAGCAGCGTGATGCCTATGCAGGATTGCCCACCGACACCCATGTTTGTGGGAAATGTCAGGTGATGATACCCTGCAGTTTTTTTGAATCGCATGCGGATGAACCGCAAAGAACAAAACAAGGATAAGGATTGCTAACATGAAAGGTTTTTTCTATCCCAAAAATGTGGTGGTGATCGGCGTCAGTGATAAACCGACCAATATGGGCCGTTCAATTGTCAACAACATGGTCACCTGGGGATTTCCAGGCCAGATTCATGCAGTGGGACCCAGCGCTGGTGTGATTCTCGGCCGGCCCATTCGCAAAAGCGTAAAGGAAATTCCCTTTGCCCTGGATCTGGCGGTCATCCTGACCCCGGCCGCCACGGTGCCGGCGATTGTGAAAGAATGCGGCGAAGTGGGGATTCGGCGCGTGGTTATTGAATCGGCGGGATTTTCTGAATTCAGTGATGAGAAAAGGGGGCTGGAAAAGGAATTGATGGATATTGCCGATCAATACGGGATCCGATTTGTCGGCCCCAACTGTATCGGTGTCATCAACACGGAAAACGGCTTATGCGCGCCGTTTCCGCGCATGGAAAATCCCACAGAAGCGGGTAATGTATCCATTGTGGCCCAATCCGGCGGCGTGGCCATCAGCTATATGGAATCCCTGGCCTTTGAGGCCTTGCATGTCAACAAGATAACGTCCATGGGCAACAAATTGAACGTGGATGAGTCCGACCTGCTCGATTACCTGGTAAATGAAGATGCAGGAACCCAAATCATCTGTATGTACCTGGAAGGGTTCAAGACTGCCCGCCGATTTGTGGAAATCGCACGCAAGAGCCAAAAACCGATCATTCTTCATAAAGCCGGCGTCGGTGAAGCCGGGGCGGCTTCGGCGGCTTCCCACACGGGCGCCATGTCCAGTGATGACAAGGTCGTTAGTGCGGCTCTGGCGCAGGCCGGCGTCATCCGGGTGCATAAAACCTCGCAGATGCTCGATTATATCAAGGTGCTCAAGCTGCCGCCGCTTAAAGGGAAAAATATCGCCATTGTTTCCAGGTCCGGCGGCCATGGTGTTATTGCCGCCGATACGGCGGAACATCATGGTTTCAATCTCCCCCCATTTCCCCAGGAAGAACTTGACAAAATCAGCGAGCATGTGCGTGGCGGGGTCATCAACCTGAGAAACCCCATGGATCTGGGCGATCTGTTTGACCTGTCGGTATACGAGGAGGTTGCCAAAATGGTTCTCGCGAATCCGGATATCGACGGAATGGTCCTGGTGCATAGTTACGGCGATCATCTTCGGAAAGAGTCCCACCATTTCATGGGCCTCGTCAAGGAGTTGGGGCAGGCGTATCAGAAACCGGTCGCCATGAGTCTCTTTGTCGATGACCAGGAGCGGGCCTATCTCAAACAGAACTTCGATTTTCCCATCTTCAACAGTCCGGAAAACGCTGCTGCCGCTTTGATCGTCTCGTATAGATTACACAGCTACCGCGAAAAGCAGGCGAAGTTTGTCCCGTTTCAAAAGACAGTGGACACTGCACCGGTTCGGCAAGTCATTGCCCAGGCGGCCCAATCGGGAAGAAATCCGAGCCAGGGCGAATGCTTCGACATTCTCAAACAATATGGGTTGCCGGTGCCGGACTATCGGACCGTTCAAACCGGTGAAGCGGCGGCCGAGGCTGCCCGTGATATGGGTGGTACGGTGGTTTTGAAAGTCGACGTTCCGTCCATCATTCATAAATCGGATGTGGGGGGTGTGGTTCTGAATCTGGACACGCCGCAAGCCGCCAAAACCGCTTTCGATGACATGGCCCATCGCTTAAAGGATCGACTTGCACCGGGAGAACCGTTTACGGCCCTGGTTATGGAACAAAAACAAGTTGACGGCCAGGAAGTCATTTTCGGCGTCAAGCAGGATGAGAGCTTTGGCCCGACGCTTTTGTTCGGCCTGGGGGGCGTTTTTGCCGAACTACTGGAAGATGTCAGTTTGCGGGTGCTGCCGGTGAGCCGTGAGAACGTTTCAGAGATGGTTCGTGAAATCAAGGGCTATCATGCCCTTGCCGGCGCCAGGGGAAAAGCGTCCGTGAATGTGGAAAACATTGTGGACAACCTGCTGAGCCTCTCACAGCTTGCCACGGATTTACCGGAAATTCGAGAGATCGATCTCAATCCGGTCATTGTGGACGAGAAGGGGTGTTCGGTGCTCGATGTCCGGTTTATCCTTTGATGGCGTTTGACTATCTTCATTTGGAGCTGTATGTACGGGCGCATTGACCCAAAACCCGAACCTATATGAGGTGCTGTTGGAATGGTAAAAAAAGAGACGCGCAACACCGACCTGAAAATCAATTCGATAACCGAAAATAATTCTCCCTATTCAAAAGCATACCTGAGATATGCCCTTGGCCTGTTGTTCGTTGTGACTCTCTTTAATTACACGGATCGGTTTGTTCTGTCCATTTTGATCGACCCGATCCAGAAAGACACGGGGCTGAGCGACTCACAAATGGGGTTGCTGACCGGCATCGCGTTTGCGTTTGTGTATGCCACCTTGAGTGTTCCCATCGGTAGATGTGCCGATCGTTTCAACCGGGTGCGCATCGTGGCCATTGCGATTATGGTCTGGAGCGGGTTTACAGCCCTGTTCGGCATGACCGCCGGCTACATTCAGATGATCGGCGCCCGCATCGGTGTGGCCGCGGGTGAGGCCGGTGGCGTCAATCCGATCTATTCCATTGTCGGCGATTATTATCCGGCCGAACGACGGGGGATGGCCTTGGCGGTTATCGCCCTTGGCGGAAGTGTCGGCACCATGTTCGGTTTTGCAT
>JAFDDL010000516.1 GCA_019310865.1 Deltaproteobacteria bacterium
GCATCCCGGGTAGTGGGTGGTCTTTTAATAAAACTGGGGTAAAAACCATAAAATACAACAAAGGCTCAACCGCTGAGCTGAAAATCAACCGAGCCATTATTCAAAAAGGCAATGTCAAGCAGATCGCTTATTATTGGTTCCTTCAACGCGGAAGAGTCTTGACAAATGCAGTACAACTAAAGATCTATACTTTCTGGGATTCTCTGACCATGCAAAGGACAGACGGTGCTTTGGTTCGACTCATAACTCCCATTCGTAAAAACGAGAATGTTGCAGATGCAGAAAAACGGCTTGATAACTTTGTCAGGCAAATAGCACCCATATTAAATGAATACATTCCGAGTTAGTTGGTGACGCAAACGACAGGCAAATTACATCAATCTATCGGCTCATAACTGACTCATACCCGGATAAAGTCGCCATGGCACGAATGAAATTACTGGTCGTTCTCGGTGAAGGCGGTCATACAGCCGAATTGTTGAATCTAATTGATTTACTCGGCAATCGCTATGACTATCATTATATCATATCCCAGGAAGATAATCTCTCTGCGGCACGCATTCGACACCCAGGCCATATATACAGGCTACCTCGGCCCAGGGGAAAGAACACAGGGGCCCTGAGTTCGTTTCTCATAACATTGAGCTGTTCGATAAAAGCATTTGGGATTTTACAACGCCTTCGACCAAAAGCCATTTTGAGCACGGGCCCGGCAATTGTCGTACCGGCTGCACTTGTGGGCAAGTTATTTAAAACCAAAATCATTTTTATCGAAACCGGCTCCCGGATCATGACCCTATCGATGACCGGGCGCATCATGTATCATATAGCGGATCTGTTTTTCGTCCAATGGCCGCAGCTTGCTAAAAAGCTGCCGCGCGCCATTTTCGCCGGGCGGCTGATTTAAAGGGAGCTGGCACATTGAAAACATCACCCTTCCTGTTTGTCGCTGTGGGGAGTACTGATTTTGACAAATTGGTCCAATCCGTCGATTCTCTGGTCCCCTCATTAAACATGCAGGGCGTCATGCAAATTGGGAATGGCCGATACGAACCAACCAATTTGCCATTTTTCCGTTTTTCCCCGTCCTTGGAGCCCTACTACAACAAGTCCACACTTGCGATTGCTCACGGCGGGCTGGCTATCACTATGGAAATATTGGGAAAAGAGATACCTCTGATCAGTGTGAACAACTCCGACCGTTACGATGATCACCAAGAGGATTTGCTCGCCACTATGGCGAACGACGGTTATCTAATCTGGTGTCGCCGGCTCGATCAATTAAAACAAGCCATCGAAACTGCACAAAATACGTCCCTGAGACGATATAAGTCTCCGGAATGCAAAATCCATCTGCTCATTGAAGATTATTTAAACAAACACCTATAAAAAACCAGTTGTCTTGAAAGGAGAATAATAATGCTAAAAGAAGTGAAGCGAAACGAACAATTGGATTATTTTGCCCATAAAACCGCCGAAATATCTCAGAGCGCCAAAATCGGGAAGGGCACGAGAATTTGGCACAACTGTCAAGTCCGGGAAGGTGCCAAGATCGGGACTAACTGCACCATTGGAAAAGGTGTGTACATTGACGACCATGTTCAAATCGGAAATAATGTTAAGATCCAAAACTATGTTTCCGTTTACAAAGGTGTCATCATTGAAGACGATGTCATATTGGCACCGAACTGCACTTTTACAAATGATCTTTACCCCCGGGCTTTTGAAAAGGAATGGAAAGTTACTCCTACGCTCATCAAACGTGGTGCGTCGGTCGGCGCCAATGCAACGATTTTGTGCGGTGTCACAATCGGAGAGTATTCGATGATCGGTATCGGGTCTTCCGTTACTGTTGATACACTGCCATTTTCCTTGATGGTTGGAAACCCGGCAAGATTAAAAAATTTCGTATGCCGATGTGGCTGCGAATTAAAAAAATTGGCAGATAACAATTTGAATATCCGGTTTCAGTGTGCCGGATGCAGCAGCATCATGAGCGTTAACTTTAAATTGGATGCGAAGAATCATGACTAACTGTGCCGTTATCGGTTTAGGCAACATGGGAAAACACCATGCTCGAATTTACAATGAAACGGCTGCGTCCAATCTCGTTGCGGTTGCTGACATTAACCCGGCGACCGGTCAGGCGATAGCGGACCGGTTCGGCTGTCGGTTTTATGCCGACTATCGTACAATGATTCAAAATGAATCGATTGATGCCGTTTCAATTGCGGTGCCAACCTCAAAACACGAAGAAGTGGCAACCCGCTGCGCTAGGAATGGTTTGAATGTATTGTTGGAAAAACCAATAGCAGCGGATCTTACCGAGGCAGTCAACATTTCTGAGTCGGCCCGGTTGCATGATGTAATTCTTCAAGTGGGTCATATTGAACATTTCAATCCGGCTGTTATAAAGCTAAAGGAAATTCTTAACCAGGAAAAACTGGGTGATTTGCTGACGATCGTGGTCCGCCGCGTGGGCATCGCACCACCTCAGATACAGGATGCCAACGTCATAATCGATTTGGCCATCCATGACATTGACCTTTGTAACTACCTGCTTGACGGACTACCCGATAAGGTCTATTGCCGCGCCGGGAACGGTATCCTATCCGATCGTGAAGATTATGCGGACATTTTTATGGAATACCGAAATGTCAATGTGCTGATACAATCGAACTGGATCACACCTGTAAAAATCAGGCAGATGCATCTCACCGGAACAAAGGGTTATGCAGATTTGGACTTTATCGAACAGAAATTATATTTGGCCGAAACCATTGTCGAACATGACTATGACAGCTTTGGGTCATTTGTGGTCAAATTAGGGCAATCCAACCGGTTGGAAATTCCAATTGAAAATGATGAACCACTAAAGCTGGAAATCGAGCATTTTCTGGATTGTGTTAGAAACAGAACGACCCCGCAGATTGATGGAAAACGTGCCACAGATGCCTTGCGGGTGGCACTTGATGCCTGGCAGGTTAGTCAAAACAATTCCCCGGACAAACCGGCTGTCGACACTGAATGAAGCTCAATTAATCGGAAAAAAAGTCTACCAAAAAGTGAAAAATTTTTCCCTTTCGCCTCTCGAAAATGATAGCTATTCTTGGAAAACCTAACAGTTACCATGTTGACTTTCTATATCCACCCGGTATTATACCATTTTCATAACAGATAGAATTTGCAATCCGGTGATGGCATGCAAATTGCGTAGTTACGATGTTTCATAGGTATGAACTTATTGCGTTATTAGCGTCACCGTGCAGCAGAAATCCCATGACGATACCATATCTAAAAAGACGGGTTACACTGTGCCAGTAAGAAAAAAAAATCGAATCTATCCTTTTTCCCTTTTTAAGTTCGCCCTTCTCGTCCATGACTTGATTGTTGCCAATCTGGGCCTGTTTTTTGGGGCAGTCATCACTGGGTCCAGTGTTTTTGGATTGGGCAATCTGAACCCGTTCTGGCCATATTTTCTTTTTCCCTTGTTAACAATTGCATTTTTCCCCTTTCATAATCT
>JAFDDL010000517.1 GCA_019310865.1 Deltaproteobacteria bacterium
CCATACCGTGGGTGGTCAACAGGTTGGCCACTTCGGTGGTCATGCCGCCGCTGCGCGAGGCAATGCCCACCGGCCCCGGAATGTAGGCCTTGTTCACATCCGCTACCGGTCCACCCGCCATGCCCAGCTTGACCTTGCCGGGAGAGATCAATCCCAGGGTATTGGGTCCGATGATCCGGGCATTTTTTTCCCGGGCCGATTCCAAAACCGCAATGGTGTCTTTTCTGGGGACCCGCTCGGACACTACCACGATAAGCTTGATTCCATTATCCAGCGATTCCAGGATTGCCCCTTTTACCAGGGCAGGTGGAACGGAGATAACCGATGCATTGGCCTGATGGTCCCGTAACGCCTGGCGGACCGTATCGTAAACCGGGACGTCGTGCACCTGCTGTCCGCCTTTTCCCGGGGTGACACCCGCTGCGACCCGGGTGCCGTATTCGATCATGTCCTTGGTAAATGTGCTTGCCTCGCGACCCGTGATCCCCTGAATAATCACCCGGGTGTTTTCATCCGCTAATATGGCCATGTTTCATACCTTTTCTTCATGATTTTCGTTTCATTGAAATCCATCCAATGGGGCTGTATCGGCTTCATTGGGTTATCATTGGATGGCATCCACCGCCTTGCCGGCAGCCCCGTCGATTGAAACGGTTCGGTCCAGGAAGGAGACCCCATATTTGGCCAGAATTTTCGCGCCTTCTTCCTCCCAGGCCCCGGGAATTCGAAATGCGGCGATGGTCTCGGACGGTTTTTTGCCCGATTCGAGAACCCCTTTTACGATTCCCCTGGCCACCAGGTCGACGCGGGTGTTGCTGACCACATTCATGATCACGGCTATTTTTTCCACGTTCGGTTTGGAGAGGATGAGCCGGGTGAGCTCCTTGACCTTCAATACAGACGGATTTCCCCCGATTTCGCAGTAATTGGCAGGTTTTCCGCCGTGGGCCTTAATGGCGTCAAACGCGGTCAGAGAGGCGCCGCCACCTCCGATAATAAGCCCCATGTTGCCGTCAAATTCAATCACTCGGCCGGCGACACCGCGGTGATCCATGCCGTCGATCTCAGCTGCCTTTCGTTCAAAATCCGTCTGATTCTTTTCGGATACCACCCGGGTTTCGTCCTGCTGGAGTTCAGCAATGTCCGCATGCCGGAAAAGCGCATCATCGTCGATGTCCATATGGCAATCCAGCGCAAGAAGCCGTCCATCCCGGGTCAGCGCCAGGGGATTTACCTCCACCAGGGTGGCGTCATAATCGATGAAAATCTGCGCAAGCTGGGACAAGACAGTCCCCAGGCCCAGCAGCAATTTACCGGAAACGCCGGTTTCGGATATGATCTCCCGGGCCCGATGCTGAGGGAGCCCATTGCGGATGGTAAACGGTTCCTTTCGAACCTTGTGCGGCTCGCGTGCTGCCAGCTCCTCAACATCAATGCCGCCTTCCCGGGTGAAAATGGCGATGGGGGCCTTGGCGACGGTATCATAGGTGATGGCCATGAAAAATTCCTGCTCAATATCCACCTGATCTTCCACCAACACCTTTTGGACCTGATACTCCCTGATGGCGGACGAAAACAGCTGCTGGGCCTGGGATGAGGCCGTCTGGGCTGTTTCGGCATACAGAACCCCACCGGCCTTGCCCCGACCCCCAATGGGAATCTGGGCTTTTAACACAACCGGTCCGGCGATATCGATGGTATCCGTCACTGAAACCAGCTTCCCATCCGGGACAACAATCCGGTATTTTTTCAGAATATTCTTTGCCTCATATTCCAATAATCTCACGATAAGCCCCCCCATTCATCGATTCGTGATCACGTGAGGGTCGCATCTTAATTATTAATTATTCGGAGCAATAATTAATAATTAAGATGCGACCCCGCTTCTATTCAGATGTTCAAAATTTAGGCTGGATGCCGGCTTGCTTACAGATTTCGTTAGCAGTAATCCGATCAAGCTGTTTGTGGCGCTTGACGGGAACCACTTTTGTCCCATTTGTGTAGATGGAATGATTGGCGCCCTCTCTCAGCAGATAGAATCCATTTTTCTCCAGGTGCCGAACGAGATCACGTCGCTTGACCGACATGTTGAACCTCTATGGCCAGTTGTTCTATTAGGGCATTACCAGGTGGAATTTCCTTGCCGATTTGCTTGTACGTGAGCACCATTTCATTGAGGGCATCGCGGAGCATGGTACGGCACTCTTCGAGATCCCTACCTTCGGTAACAACCTCTGGCCACTCCACTAACTGGCCCATATAGCCGGAGCTGATCTTGTTGTATTTAGCGGTGAAATTTACCATTTTTGTAATTTCCCATAATATCACGAAACTTGTGTATATTAACCTTTTTTCCTGACTGAGTCAATTGGGAGGCCCGGGGTCGCATCTTAATTATTAATTATTCGAAAGCAATAATTAATAATTAAGATGCGACCCTATTTGTATTAAACTATATTGATTCCAGAATTGAAAGATGTTTTAATTTAGAATAAAAATTGAAAGGAGACTTGAATGAACGCAAAAAAGAATGTTTGGGTGGAAATAAAAGATCATATTGCAATTCTTACCATCAACCATCCACCGGCCAACACTTGGAACTGGGCGACCGTTAGCGACTTTGAAAAGGCCTTGGATCAGGTTGAAACGGATAAGGATGTCCGGGTGGTCATCCTCACAGGGGCGGGGAGTAAATGTTTTTCAGCCGGCTTTGATGTCAGTGATGCGGCTAACAGCTATCGGATCGGCCCTAAGGGCTGCGAGCTGTGGAAAAGGGTTGACTGTTTTGCCAAACCCGTGATTGCCGCTATCAACGGGCATACCTTGGGCGGTGGGCTTGAACTGGCTCTCTGTTGTCATTTCAGGCTGATGGCGGACAATCCCAAGGCTAAAATCGGATTGACCGAACTGAATCTGGGGATTATCCCCGGATGGGGCGGCACCCAGCGATTGTCGGCAGTGGTCGGAAAGGCAAAGGCATTGGATATGATACTGTTCAGTAAACGGCTCAACGCCCGGGAAGCGCTTGAGATTGGGCTGGTCAACCAGGTCTTCGCGCCTGAGAAATTGATGTATGAGGCCCTGTCATTTGCAGAAACCCTGGCCAAAAGACCACCTATTGCCGTTCAGTGTGTATTGAAGGCCATGGCGGCAGGTGCATACGAAGGGATCGACAGAGGCCTTGAAGTGGAATCCGAAGGCTCAAACGTAGTTGGGAAGTCTAAAGATTCCAAAGAAGGATTTACCGCGTTTTTTGAAAAGCGTGAGCCGCAATTCAAGGGAGAGTAGGTCTCAGAAGTAAGTATATCCAACTTTTTGGAGACCCTTTTTCTTCTTTTTATGGCAAAAGCGCTAAGGATCGGGAACCTCCCCTGTTTACACCAGGGATGAAGGAGAAAAGAAATGAACGATAGGGAAAATCAAATCATCAACGCCGTGGATCGTCTGAGCGATGATATACTCGATTTTACATGCAGACTGGTTGCCGAGCCCAGCACCTTGGAGAACGAGGCGTCGG
>JAFDDL010000518.1 GCA_019310865.1 Deltaproteobacteria bacterium
GACAACCCTTTTTCCAGAACGAATCCGCCGCCTTTCAAACCGCCGGCGATATTCTTGATGGTGTGTGATAGACCGGCAATGGTCTGGCCGATGGCCGCCATGCGTTCGGATGCAATCAGTTTCTGGGTTTTTTCCGCCACGAGACGTTCCAGATTCTCCGTATAATTGCGCAATTGGTCGCGCATGGTGATGCGCTCCTGTGCTCTTCGCAATGCGATTTCCAGGGCATCGTGACGGATCGGTTTGGTGACAAAATCGGTGGCATCCAACTTGAGGCTCCGAATCGCCAGATCCATATCCCCATGGCCGGTGATCATAATCACTTCGGTTTCCGGATTGATCTGTTTGATTTTTTGCAAAAGCACCATGCCGTCGCTTCCCGGCATTTTAATATCCGTGAGCACAATGGGGGGAGTGAGTTTTGAAAATATGTCCAGGGCGCTCTCCGTATCGTGGGCCGTATGGACCGTATATCCCATATCGGCCAGGTAGATTCCCAAAACCTTGCGAATCCCCGCTTCATCATCAACCAGTAAGATGGATTGCGAACTGTGCGGCATCATGTAATCGGTTCTTCCGGCGTTTTTGCAGCCGGGAATGTCATGCGGAAACAGACACCTGCGCCGCTATTGGGTATCACTTCGATGGTGCCGTCGAATTCCGTGACGATGCTGTAGCTGATGGAAAGCCCCAGCCCCGTGCCCTGCCCCACTTTCTTGGTTGTAAAAAATGGTTCAAACACCTTTTCGACCACGGCCTCAGGTATCCCGCAGCCGGTATCACACACCTCTGAAATGACATGGCCATCGCGATAATCGGTTTTTAATATGATCCGTTTTTCTTCACGGGGAGTCAACTCCCGGGCCAACCTTTCCTCGATGGCATCACGCGCATTGATGAGCAGGTTGATAAACACCTGCTCCATTCGACTCTCGTCGGCCATCACCAGGGGCAGGTCCTTAGCCGTCTCCCAATGAACTTCGATCTCCCGCAGCTTGAGCTGCTGGCTGAACAGATCAAAGGCACGGTGCATCACCTGGTTAAGTTGAACCCATCGCCGGGCTCCATCAGATTTTCGTCCGAACTGGCGCATGTGATTAATGATTTTCGTGGCTCGATCCACATGCCCGTCTATCTCTTCGGCCAAGGTGTTCAGGATCTCATCGCTAATCGGTTCGTTTCGCTGTATCTTTTTCATAAAGAAACTACTGGCGGTCTTGATGACCGACAGGGGCTGGTTCAATTCGTGGGCCACACCGGTTGCCATCTCGCCAAGCGTTGCCATCTTCCCGGCCTGGATCAGCTGCTGTTCTGTTTCAAGCCACCGGGTAATATCGCTGGTTGTTACCAGAAACACTTTTTGCCCGGGATATTCCGAAGGCGACACGCGAATGTTGACATAGATTTTACCGCCGGTCTTGTTGTGTTGCTGGATCTGGTTCATGGCCCGGCAATCCTTGATTCTGGCCCGAACCAAGTCCCGGTCCGATTCCTGGAAAAGGTCCAGAAAAGATCGCCCTGTCATCTCCTCTTTTGTAAAACCGTAAACGGATTGCACGCTGCCATTGCAATCGAGCACATCGAGGCTATTGGAATCAAGAACAAAAACCGGGTTGGGAATCTGCTCGAAAATGGCAAAATATTTCTTTTCCGATTTTTCCAGCGCCTCCTGAAGCAATTTCCGGTGGGTGATGTCCAGGCTCATCTCCATGGCAGCCAGGACATTGCCGTCTTTATCGGTAATGGGTTCGGTTCGAACGATCCAGTGTCGAGCGGTGCCATTTTCTAAAAATGCGGTCTCGTAACTCGAATGCGACCGGCCGTCTTTAAACGTTTGTTCCACCGGGCAGGTTTCACATTTTTCGCTGCGCCCCTTATAGGCACAGTAGCAATAGTCACCCGGTTTCGGGTGGAATTTATCGGCAAATTGTCGGTTGTAGCTCACCAGCCGGTAATCTCTGTCCTGGACCGTGATGAGGCATGGCACGATCTCAAACAGCTTCTGGTATTCATCACGCTGTTTGTTGAGCGCGGCCTGTTTTTCACCGATGGTTCTGCCCATTTCGTTGACGGCATCGGCCAGCTTTCCCAGTTCATCGGTCTGATTCAACTCCACCTTTTCCTTGTAATTGCCGCGGGCCAGGCGGTTAGTTCCGTTGATCAGTTTTTGAATCGGCTCTTTGATAAAACGAGCCACAAAAAGATAGATGATGGCGGCAATGAGCAGGAAGGAAAAAAGGGCCAGCACCGTGATCCCTTTTTTAAATTCGGTAAGCTCCTGATCGGCTCCTTGCATGGACATGACCACGTCCAGCACACCCAGGATCCGCTTTTGTCCGATGGGCACATGGCAGGCAGGCCCGGCGCAGCCGGCTTCATTATAGATGGGGTTTACCACACCCACCTGGCGAAAACCTTCCGGGGCCTTAAAAAGTCGAATCCGTTTGGTCTGATCGAGTTCCGTCAGCGGCGGATCCTGCTGGTGGCAGACATTGCAGGCTTCGGCCTTGATGTTGGTGACGGTGTCGACTTCGGAAGGCTGGTTGGAAAACTTGATCCGGCCCTCCTTGTTGTATATTCGAATGCTCTGAAATTCTTCCTGCCGGCTGATATTGCGTACAAATCGATTGATGTCGTCTCGCGAGTTGAGCATCATGGCGTAATGGGTGCCAAGCCGAATCGTGGCCGTCGACCGGTCTGCCTCATGAATCATTTTTTCCGTAATCTTCTCATGTTGGTACCGAATAATGAAGTATGCCCAGATTGAAATGGCAAGAAACAGGGTCAGACCAACGGTTACAATGAGCTTGGATACAAAACTCCTGCCCCAGAATTTTACGGAATTAACCATGTCTGTCTCGTTCGGGCTTGCACCATTGAAAGGGTTGATGATGGGTACACTTTATATAGTGTTACCGGTTACATTCGGTCTAATACTTCTATATTCAGCAGTTCAAGTCCTTTTTTTAACACTTGGGCCGTTGCCCGGGTTAATGCAAGCCGATCGTTTTGCAGCGCCGGGTTATCGGCATTGATCACCGAGTGCTTGTTATAGAACTGGTTGAATAATTTAGCGGTGTTAAATACATAGGCGGCCACAAAAGAGGGATTAAACTCTCGGGCGGCCCGCTCAACCGCCTCCGGCAGTCGGATAAACTGCTGGGCCAGCGCTCGCTCTTCAAGATTTCCCAGCGAGTCAAATGATCCCTTATCGGCATCGATTCCCCGGTCTTGAGCCTTGCGGATAATCCCGCAAATCCGGGCATAGGCGTATTGGCAATAGGGCCCGGTGAACCCATCAAAGGATATGGATTCCTTGGGATCAAAATGAATATCCTGAGTCGGTTTGACGCGAAGGAGATAGAATTTCACGGCGCCGGCGCCGATTTTTCCCGCTCGCTCGGCCACTTCGACCGCATCGAGGGTGTTTTCCGGGTCCCGAACTCGAACTTCCCGGGCGGCCATGGCCGTCATTCGCGCCAGTAGGTCGTCGGCATCCACCACCTT
>JAFDDL010000519.1 GCA_019310865.1 Deltaproteobacteria bacterium
CACCGGCGAAAAGCGCTTTGGCATCATTTCGGTCCTGGGCGCCTGTCATTTCTCCCCAGACTTCGGCCATCCAGCTGTTGACGATACCGCCCGGCGCCATGAGCTGCCGGTATGCATCGAAATCCACCGCCCGGGACACCCCAACCTTCAAGGGCGGCGGACTGGTGACAAAACTCATGAAGGTCGTATCGGCCGTATAGGAGGTGCCGCCGGTGGCCACCCGGCCATCACACCACGGCTGAGCCGCAACCCATTCAATTACTTCACCGATGTCCGCGATCTCGTTGGGCGGCATCTCCATTTCCCGGGTTCCGAAGGACGCACCGGTGCCCCGGGCATCACAAAGAACAAGCGTGTAACCGCAGCGCCACATATGGAAAGCTGTGGGAAAACTGTTCTGGTACGCCGGCTTGTCCTCACGAAAGGCCATGGCCCGCCAATAGCGGGTGGTCATCAATACCGCCGGTTGCGGCGTGACGGATTCGCTCTCACCGGCGAGCCACACACTGACGGCGAGACGAACCCCGTCTCGCATCGGAACGTAAACGGATTTAAGGGATAGGTCGATCTGACTCATAACAGTCTCCTCGTTAGGCTAAGGGTTCGCGTAAAATCGCTTTAAAAACCAGCTTTCTTTTCGGTTATCGCTAACGCCTCGTCCAGAATTGCACTCAGATCATCGATCTGTGTTTTGGTAATGATAAACGGCGGTCCAAGCAGGATCATATCCCCGGACTGCCCCCGGTCGCATCCAAGGCCGGGCTGTATCCCCAAACCCCGCGCGAGGCATTCCGCGGCAAGCTGGTAGCTGAAATGGAATTCCGGATCCAGGGTCTGCTTGCTGTCCCGGTCTTTGACAAATTCGATGCCGCACATCAGCCCCGCACCACGCACATCACCAATGCTCGGATGATGCTTAGACAGGGCCGCCAGTTTTTCGTTGAGGTATTGGCCCATTTCATGGGATTTTTCCACCAGGCGGTGTTCTTTGAGATAATCGATGGTTTTGGACGCTACGGCGCATGCCATGGGATTGCCGGCCCAGGAGAACCCTGCGCCAAACAGTCCGGAATTCCGGGCGATGGTATCGGCTATCCGCTCCGTTGTGACCGCGGCCCCGATGGGAAAATACCCGCCCCCCAACCCTTTTCCCAAAGTCATGATGTCCGGGACAACCGCAAAATGCTCATACCCGAACCATTTGCCGGTCCGGCCAAATCCGGTCATGACCTCATCCAGAATGAGCAGCACATCAAATTTATCGCAAATCTCCCGGATCCGTTTGAAATAATCCATCCGCGGAACCGCACTGCAGAGCGAATTGCCCGATATGGGTTCGACAATAAATGCCGCGATGTTTTCAGGCCCCTGACACATGATCTCATTTTCAAGGGCCTGGGCACATTCCAAGGCGCAGGTGTCGGGTTTTTGATTAAACCAGCACCGGTAGCAGTAAGCCGGCGGAATGTGCAGGCCCTCTGACAGCATGGGTATGTAATCCGCACGCCGGTTGGTCATACCGCCCCAGGACAACGCACCGTTGGTCATCCCATGATAACTGAGCCACCGGCTGATAATTTTATGCTTGGCCGGGGTGCCGTTATCGATGTGAAATTTCCGGGCAATCTTGACCGCAATTTCATTGGCTTCGGAGCCGCCCGATACGAAAAAAACCTTATCCATGGCATAATCCGTCAATTCGCACACCTTGTCAGCCGCTTCTTCCAACGGCGGGTTGCTGAAATCGATTCGGTATACAAAGGCCGCTTTTTTTGCCTGATCCCGCAACGTATCGGCCATTTCATCGATTCCATGGCCGAGATTGCACACAATGACCCCCCCGGCGCCGTCGATGATTTTATTACCCTGGTCATCATGGAGATATATCCCATCCGCCTTTACAATAGTGGGATATTCCCGGTTCATAAATACGTTCAACACGTGGTCTTTCTTCGCGCTCATGGCGTCATTTTCCTTTTTCCGAATTAAAGGGGTATATTTTTTGTGGCATAGGACAGATGAATAATATCATTTTTCCATAGCACTTGTGTAAAAAAAATATGAACTTTTGTCAATATTTATTATTTTGAATTCTTTTCTTTCACTTGGGGCCGGAACGCCAGAAAGACAAGGTTTCATCCAAGCCTCTAAGCCTTTCGCCCGCGCGTCCCCACACCCGTCCTAATTTAGACCTCGCTTACAGTATCAGCTTACCACGCAAATACCTGAGCAGCGCCTCTTGGTTGATGGTTATGCCCAGGCCGGGGCCTGTTGGGACATCGATGGTGCTGTCCGAGTTTAGCACATATCGCTCCTGGGTGATATCCAGCTTGTAATACCTGCCGGTGGCTGAAATATCTCCGGGAAGCTTGAAATTGGGTAAGGAGGCCAGGGCAAGATTGGCCGCGCGCCCAACCCCGGTTTCCAGCATGCCGCCGCACCAGACCGGTACGTTTTGAGATTGGCAATAATCATGGATCGCAACAGCATCGGTTAATCCGCCCACCCGTGCCTGCTTGATATTGATATTTCGGGCTGCGCCCATTTCAATAGCGGATTTGGCATGCCGAGGGGAGATAATGCTTTCATCGAGGCAAATGGGAGTTTTAAATTTCGGTTGCAGCCGGCTGTGCTCCCAGATGTCGTCGTCGGCCAGCGGCTGTTCGATGAGCAGCAGGCCCAGGTCATCCAGGGGAAGCAATGCGTTGACGCTGTCCGGATCATAGGCGGAGTTGGCATCGACCTGGAGCGGTAGATCCGGGAAGGCCTTGCGGACGGCCCGGGTGTCCGCCACATCGCGGCCGGGTTTGATTTTGATTTTAACCCGTCGATATCCATCTGCTACATATTCATGAACCGTGTCTACCAATGCCGCCGGGGAGGCCTGCAAGCCCACCGAGACGCCCACGTCCACTTTTTTTCGTTTCCCGCCCAGTAGTTCTCTGAGAGAGCGCCCTTCACGTTTACCCTGAATATCCCACAATGCCATCTCCAAACCGGATTTTGCCATGGGGTGCCCCCGCAGCGGTGCCACCTGACGGCAATACGCCACCGGTGACGGCAGAGCCTTTCCCAGGACCAGCGGCACCAGATAGTCTTTAAGCACATGCTTGACGGTTGAAATGGTCTCATAGGAATACATGGGGGACGGCAAGGCGGGGCAGCTCCCATATCCGGTAATGCCGTCGCTTTTGTCCTCGGCCCGGACTTCCACCAGAACCATCGGGCGGTCCGAGATGGTTCCAAAAGAAGTCACCAAGGGCGTTACCAAGGGAAGTGTCACGTGATACAGGTTGACCTGCTTAATTTTCAAATTGATATTCCTCGGTCCCGCTTCGCGGGAAGGTTTTAAGGTTCAGGGTTTAAGGTGCAGGATTCATCAAGGACGGTAGTAGAACCGTTTTCGAGCCGCCTCCAGGTCGGTTACATGCTCACCCCGACCGGTCTGCTCAAGTCTTTTAAGGTATCGGCGATACGTTTCATCCGTGAAGCGCGCATGGT
>JAFDDL010000520.1 GCA_019310865.1 Deltaproteobacteria bacterium
CCGGGCTAAAAGGGAGGAGGCCAGGTCCTTGTCGATGACAGCCTCCACACCGGCAAACTGCCGGCCCTTTCGTACCACCGGGATACCTCCGCCGCCGCAGCAGATGATGATAAAGCCTTCACCGATGAGCTTCTTGATCTCTCGGTGCTCAATGATCATCACCGGTTTCGGTGACGCCACCACCCGGCGCATCCCCTTGTCCGTTTCTTTCATGGTGTAGGGTAGATTCGCGGCTTCTTCTGCCGTGTAAAAGGGACCGATGGGTTTGGTCGGATTCTGGAATCCGGGGTCGTTTTCATCCACCACCACGTACGTGATGAGTGTCACAAAATACTGCTGATCGTGGACACCTTCCGCCATCAAGGCCGAATCGAGGGTTGATTCGATCATGTAGCCGATCTGGCCCTGGGTCATGGCGCCGATGATCTCAAGGGGCATTTTAGGCACCTCGGCGCAGGCCTCCTGCTGCAGCAGTAAATTGCCCACCTGGGGGCCGTTTCCATGGGTGATGATGACATTATAATGTTTTGACAGCCTGGCGACCTCTCTCATGGGCAGAATGAGGTTTTCAAACTGCTCTTCAGCTGTTCCCAGCTGTCCGCTTCGAATTAAGGCGTTGCCGCCAAAGGCGATTAAAATCGTCGGTTTGTTTTCCATTTTTTTCACGAGCCCTTAATATCCTTCTATTTGTTTCGGAAAATAATCTTGCAAAGTCCCTTCACGGTAAACATCCGCCGTTGAGCAATGTATCCCGCCGCCAAAGGCGCCGACATCATAAAACTTAACCGGTATCACCTCGAAGCCCAGCTGATCGAACTGCTCCATCTGCCTTTTTTCATCTGCATTGACACAGATGGTCTTCTGGTCGAGCATCAGTGTATTCATGGACAACCAGGTGCTGCAATATGACAGATACGCGTAGCTATCGTGGGCGGGCTCGGCACATTCCACCAGCTGCCAGTCGTTTATCTTGAACAGCTCCACCATTTTATCGTCCAGCGGAATCCGCTTGCGGTTGGTGAGCGCCAGACCCGGTCGAACGATTACAAATGTCGCATCGATATGGATGGGAACCGGCTCCAGAAAATGGCAGGCATGAACCCGGTGGTTGGGAAAATGACGCCGCAGCCAGTCCACACCGGCCCAGTTGGTGGTTGAGGACTGGTAAACAAACAGATCCTTTCCGGCCCGGCCGACATCGGCGGCATCGAACACGGGTTCCACCTCGGTCAGTACCCAGTCGCCCTTGCGGGCCGCGGTCTCCTGGGCTTCCTTTGTTATGGTGTCATAGTAATCCCAATAGTCCTTTTTAAAGCTATCATCCGTCAATCTGGGCTTTGGCGCCGCCTCCCATCTGAAATTCGGATCTTCTTTGTAATATTGCTGCAGCAGCGGACGATAACAAAGATACTCGAACCACCGGCTCCGGTAGCTCATGGTCGCCTCGCATATTTCATTTCCGACGGTGAGGAGCACATCCCGCGGCGGCATGCATCCGAACATGCTTTTCTGATGCCAGTCCGGAGTGGAGACCGCCTGGTTGAAATCGAGCGGCGTGGGCCGATCGACCCGGATACCGCGTTTTTCCAGCATGGCGGCAAAATTGTCCATCTGTTCCGTGGCTTTCTCGAGCATTTCCGTCGGTAGCGGTCCCCATAGCCCTTTGGGCATGCCGTCTTTGGAAAAATCCCGGACCACGGCCGGTTCCGGCGCCTGGATCATGGTTCCGTCCGGTCTTCCCACAATAATGTGTTTTAGCGGGTCCCACTCATTCCAGGAATTCACAACGGTTTTTCTTTGTTCATTTTCCATGTCACGCTCCTTGTTCGATTGTTGGACCCCAAACCCATCGGTTAACGGTAAAAATAACAGGTAATCCCCCTTGGCAGCGTTTCATAGAGATCTTCCATGTTAAGATCTGCAACTGCTTCCGGGTCAAATTTCATAATCTGCCGATGGGTTCCATCCGCTTCATTGATGGATGTAACCTGTTCAATCACGGTTATGTTTTGTGCGGCCAGTCGATGCAGAATCCGTTTCGGTTCGATGCGTGCTGTGGCATCGGTTTGGGTTTCAAAAATCAGATAGCTGAAATTAGGGTCAAGATCCTGTCCCCTCATTTTTCTAACTCCTGTTTGTGCTAACGCTGCAACATTGGGGATAATAAACTGGTATCCATCAACAGCATCAATAGCACAGCAAAAAGAATGCCAACCGGTAAGAAAATATATTTCACTATGATAACAAACAGTTAGAAATTAAGGTGGGGGAGACGGCGTGCTATTTTTTTCAAATATGAAAAGCCGATTTGATAACATGCTCTCATTATTCAAAATAGTTTTTTCAATTATGAAATTTCTCATAAGGAAAGGCCGTGCTTCTTCATCTTTCGGAAAGCCGTCGGGGTGCTGATCCCAAGCGCGCCGGCCAGTTGATCCAGGGTTCTGCAGTGTTTCATGGCATCGATCAACATATTTCTTTCCACCGCTAACAGTGCGTTGGTGAGGCTTCCTTTTTTTTGAATCCCACTGCCGATATGTTGGACAGGGTTCGTTGCCGAGGAAAGGCTTTTGGAAATGATATCATCCAAGTTCGGGTCGTCGCTCATGACAACCGCTTTTTTGATGATATTCTTCAGTTCACGGACATTGCCTGGGAACGGATATTCCTGCAGTCGCTTCAAAGTCCTTGCCGGCAGCTTTTTTTCCAACCCATATTTACGGTTGTACTGATGCAAAAAATGATGACCCAGCTCAAAGATATCCTCGGGCCTTTCCCGAAGGGGTGGAATGTGAATGGGAAAGGTGTTGAGACGGTAATACAGATCCTTTCGGAACTTCTTTTTTTTAACCTGCTCTTCAAGATCCAGGTTGGTTGCTGCGATGACCATGCAATCGATACGATGTGAATTGACGCCGCCCAAACGCATCACTTCATGATCGTCTAAATATTTTAGCAGTTTGGCCTGCAGGCTCAGGGGCATTTCCCCGATTTCATCTAAAAAAAGCGTGCCGTTGTGAGCCAATTCGAAGAGCCCGACCTTTCCCTTCTCACCGGCCCCGGTGAAGGCCCCCTTTTCATAACCAAACAATTCCGCTTCCAACAGATTCTCCGGTACTGCGGCACAATTGATCTGAATAAACGGCTTTTTTCCACGACGACTATTTTTACAAATAAACGTTGCCAGTACACCTTTTCCGACACCGGATTCACCCAGAATCAATATGTTTGATGCATCGATGCGCGATAATCTGATCGACATTTCTATCACGCGGCGCATTGCCTTGCTCTCTGCAATGATTGCCTGCTTTTTTAATGCCTTTTGGCTCAAACCCGCCAGTTCATCCTTAATTTTCTCGGTCATCCGGTTTGAGTGTTCAAGTTGCTCCCGCAGGGTGTTTAATTTGGTCATATCGCGTTCATTGACCACGATTATATCGATATCACCCTTTTCGTCAAAAGCCGGGGTGCCGGTTATCAGCATGGTTTTTT
>JAFDDL010000521.1 GCA_019310865.1 Deltaproteobacteria bacterium
TGCGGCAATGGCCGAAGGCGCCCGGGACATATCGGGTGCCACTTACGGTCTGGCCACCAGTGGGATTGCCGGCCCCGATGGCGGAACCGAAGAAAAACCGGTGGGTACGGTTTGTATTGGCTTGGCAACGCCTGCTGGAACCCAGGTCAGAAGGCATCGTTTCACCTTTGGTGGACGGATCATGAAAAAGCAGATATTTGCCGTTGCGGCGCTGAATCTGCTTCGTCGGCATCTAATATCTAATCCGCCAAAGCCGGAATAAAAGTATAATGGGGACGTTCGTCAGATTATAAGTTTCTATTCAGAAACTTATAATCTGACGAACGTCCCCATTAGGGCCTTACCTCGTGTATGTTTCTGTTAAAAGTTCTAATGAGAAGTGGGACGAATTGAATGAAAGAGATAAATGGCCGGTCGGGGCATGAATCAGCTTTGGCTCCTGTTAAAAAGGGTCAGGAAATAGAATTACTTGTCACGGATCTTGCCTTTGGCGGCAGAGGAATTGCAAAGGTCGATGGCCTGACCGTGTTCGTGGATCAGGCTATCCCCGGTGATCACGTTCGGGCGAGGGTGTTCAAGAAAAAAAAGAACTATGCCGAGGCGAGAACCCTTGATGTCATCACGGCTTCGCCCATGCGGGTGACGCCGCCCTGTCAATACAGCGGTTTTTGCGGCGGATGCAAATGGCAATTTTTATCCTATGACAGGCAACTTCACTACAAAAGAGCGCATGTCGCTGAATCGATGGCACACATTGGGCAGTTGAAAGATATCCCGGTTCATCCCACCATTGCATCTCCTTTGCAATTCGGTTACCGCAATAAGATGGAATTTTCATGCTCGGATCGGCGATGGTTGCTGCCAAGTGAGCTGGGACAGCCCGGCAAGGATTTCGGCCTGATGGCCGTTGGGCTGCATGTACCCGGCGCGTTCCAAAAGGTTCTCGATATCGAAACCTGCCATATTCAACCGGATCTTGGAAACCGGATCCTATCCCACGTCAGACAGTACATCAAAGAATCCCCCCTGCCGGTTTATGGGCTCAAGTCTCACGAGGGTTTCTGGCGCTTTCTGATGTTGCGCCATGCACAGGCGCATGATCAGTGGATGGTCAACATCGTCACCGCAGCCGAGGAAATTCCGGCCGTCAAACCATTGGCTGAAGCGCTGGTGCGGCAATATCCTCAGATTGTATCCGTGGTAAACAACATAACCGCCCGAAAAGCCGGTATCGCAGTTGGCGAGTATGAGGTGTTACTGGCCGGAAGCGCTGTGATTCGAGATAAAATTGGATCACACAGCTTTGAAATTTCAGCCAATTCCTTCTTTCAGACCAACACACTCGGCGCTGAAAAACTCTATGATACGGTTAAACAATATGCCGGGCTGACCGGTAGCGAGCACGTCCTGGACCTATATTGCGGCACGGGAACCATTGGTATTCACCTCTCCGATGACGCTTCGTCTGTAATGGGGATCGAGATGACGGAAAGCGCCATCGACGATGCCCGGCGCAATTGCCGGATCAACGGTATTGAAAATTGTCGCTTTTTACTTGGGGATATCAAGAACGTTCTGCCGGAAATCGATCGAAAGCCGGATGTGCTCATTATTGATCCGCCCCGGGTTGGTATGCACCCGGAGGTGGTCAAACAGGTTCTATCCTTGGCCGGCGAGCGGATTGTTTATGTTTCATGCAACCCGGCTACCTTGGCCCGGGACCTTGGCATGATGAAAGATCAGTATCGGGTGGCTGAAATTCAGCCGGTGGACATGTTCCCCCATACCCATCACATCGAGGCGGTGGCGCGCCTTGAAAGCCTTTGATCATAGGTGTCATCGGCATCAGATTGATCGTCGGATTCAATCGCATCTTTCTGATGACGTTATCGGTCCTGGGGTGGGTCGGGAACAGAGTGGGATTCGTCATCCACCGTATCCATTGAGATCATGTAGTGATCATTGAATCGGCCCTGATCCTGCCAGCGAATGTCGAGAATTTTTGTTGAAAACAACTGTGTCGGAAGCTTTACGTCACCGGTGTAATATCGCATATTCAAGACGTCTCCGGCCTTGATCAGCTTCATGATGTGGGAGCCTTTTTTGACAATGACGAAAAACGGTAACTCCGGCGTTCTCCAAATTTTGAATTGGTACAGAAATTTGACGTTTTCAACAGAAAATTCAACACTGTGATACTGATCCAGGTGAAAGCGCGGCCTGGTGTTAAGATTTTGATTCTGAACCGTTTCGTGGCATGTCGACATAACGACCTCCGAAAGTTCCAATAGGGGGTGATGGTTTAATACCGTTTCTACTGTTTCCATATTTGTGCAATATGTATACCATTATCGATGATTCCTGCTCCATGCCCACGCCAGGCCGAATGTTGGCCCGGCGGGACGAATCAATTTGCTGAAACAGGTATTATTATTCATACCAAAGTGTACGAATAAACAGACGATTCCGCCCTATAACTCATATCGGATCACTGCCGAATTTTCTAAAGGAGACACTGGATGCAACGATATCTTGACATACTAAACGGCATTGTTTGGGGACCCGTGACCATATGTCTGCTGGTGGGTACGGGAATTCTGATCACTTTGCTGGTTCGCTGCATACAGCTTCGTTGGTTTGTTTATGCCTGGGGGCTGATTTCCGGGCGTTATGACGACCCCGAAGATGAAGGTGAGGTAACCCATTTCCAGGCGCTTTCAGCGGCCTTGTCCGCAACCATCGGGACCGGCAACATTGCCGGTGTGGGAACCGCGGTGGCGCTGGGCGGTCCGGGCGCCATTTTCTGGATGTGGGTGACCGCCTTTTTTGGAATGGGACTTAAATACGCCGAATGCACGCTGTCGCTAAAATACCGGATTATCCATGCGGATGGGACTGTCGGCGCCGGGCCCATGTACTATCTGGAAAAGGGACTGGGACAAAAATGGCTCGGAATCATATTTGCCATATTTGCAACCGTTGCATCGTTCGGCATCGGCAATATGGTTCAAGCCAATTCAGTGGCCGAACCGGTCGCTGTTTATTTCGGCATCCCGAAAATTATCACCGGCCTTGTGATGGGCGGGTTTGTATTTGCAGTCATAGTGGGCGGCATTCGGCGTATCGGTCAGGTTGCCAGCCGCTTGGTGCCTGCCATGACCGTTTTATATGTTCTCGGTGCGCTGGTGGTTATATTCACCGGGATCGACCAGGTGCCCGGTGCTTTATTGTTGATCTTCCGGGAAGCCTTTACCGGTTCTGCAGCCGCCGGCGGATTTGCCGGAGCGGCAGTGGCACAGGCCATTCGATTCGGGGTGGCACGCGGGGTATTTTCCAATGAGGCCGGACTGGGCAGCGCGCCCATTGCCCATGGTGCGGCACAGACCAAGGAGCCCGTTCGAGAAGGACTGGTGGCCATGCTGGGTCCCTTTATTGACACGATCGTTATCTGCACCATGACAGCGCTGACCATCATCATTACCGGTGCGTAC
>JAFDDL010000522.1 GCA_019310865.1 Deltaproteobacteria bacterium
CCAGGCCGTGGTTTTGGATCACGTGCGGCATGGTGTCGGTCCGATTGGTAGCGATGGCGGTTTTGAACCGGGGTCGGATCGATCGAAGCAGGGTTTTTAAATCCGGTTCGATTTTCATGTACTGAATAAACGGCATGTAGCCCACTTTCTTTCGAAAAGCATGGGCCTCTTTCAGGTCGTCACCGGCAAACAGATTTGCCAGCACCTCATCGGCCGTGTGCATATGCGCATGGGCGACCTGATCGGGGGTCATGGCCGGTCGGCTCATATGTACTAAAATACTGTTATAATAGGCGGTATTGGCCCCCTCGGAGTCGAACATCACCCCATCACAATCAAAGGCCACCACTTCGATATGTTTCATATTTGCCTACTTTGTTTTTTCTTCCGGAGGCTTTTGGATATTACCGAATACATTGATTGTGATTTCAGAAACATACTCACTGTCCGTCGTAAGATATACCGTATCGAAGTACGGACCGATATCGTCCCGAGTGTTTTCGATGGTGACCTCGAAGCGACGTTTATCCGCCTCTGTGACCTCGGCCAGCTGGAAGCGAATATTTTTACCGCGTTTGGCGCGCAGCTTGGTGACGGAAAACGGGTAATTTTCTTCCGGCACCAGGGTGACGGTCTGGGAAAGTTTTTCTCCCAACAGCCCCACAAGCTTGACTTTTCGGCTGGACAACGTATAGACGCGATCCACCATCCCGCTGACGGTGATTTTGATTTTCGGATTCTTGGGGTCGTTCGTGATCACCGTGGCCGTTTTTTTGAGTAGACCACCGCCCCTATTTGCCGTTTTGACCTTTAGCGTGATTTTTCCCTCCTCACCAGGAGGGATGGGCCCCGGAATCGAGGCCGCCGTGCACCCTCACGACGTATGGACGTCGATGATCTTTAACACCGCCGTCCCGCGATTGCGGATTACGTAGTCACAGGTGACTGTTTCACCTTCAATCACCGGAGAAAACTCAAACTTCGGATCCGGTATGACCGCCACCGGCTGCAGGTCGGTTGGGGTATCCGCAATAACGAACCCGGGAAATACCACCAGGATACAAATGACGCCGATTGCCGCCATCAGGTTTCTTGCTGAATCATTCATAAAATTTCCTCAGTTATGGTTTTTCCACATCGAGCGATCTATTTTAACCCTGCCCTTGAATTTGTCAAGCCTGTTACTTCATTTTTCATCCACGATCTTATTAAAGCTCCTGTAGGCGGCCTCTATCGTAAAGTCGATATCGTCGTCAGTCATAGCGATTGATGCATACAGATGCCCTTGCGGCGACACAAGAACGCCCTCATTGAGCATGTGCGGTTGAAACTCAGCCAGGTGGGCCATGGAATCTGCAGTCAAGCCCTCGATGCTTTCTCGATACGTGAGAAACGACTTGTCAGTGAGCGGGAAAACGTGTGTCAGCGAAGCTGTACCGTTTATGCCGGCTGGGCAATTTGCGTTTTGGCGGCTTCAACAAGGCCGGTGCGGAAGCGATTGCCCTGCTTTTCCAACCTACCGAAAACCTCCGGTGAGAAATTTTCACTTCATTGTTTTTAAATATGAGACGACCCGTTCCTGAAACAGTTTAAAGTCATCAAGATTGTTCTGGATGCTATCATAGACAGCTTTTTGATCCAGATCCCAATAAAGATGGACAAGTCTGTTTCTGAACTTGGCCATTTGGATGAGGCGCTTGGAAAATTCAGGCCCAACGACCCCCAGGCTTTCAAGCTCGACAAATATATCTGCATAGGTCTCAGGCGGTTTGACTGCCTTGTCAAATTGAAGCAAAGATATCATGCGGTTGCCTATGTTCAAGCAGCTTTCGATCGCCAATTGCAAAAACCGCTCAGCACTTGCCTGCTGTACCGGATCCGTCCTGAATTGATCAAATTCAATATCTTTTGTTTTTTGCAACAGAAGGTAGTATTTGTTTAGATGCTGAAGATGCTCTTTGATCCGCTCATCCATCATATCCGATACCTTTCAGAAATTCATTATCAAAATGATCTCTATAAAACTTAAAATCCAGATATAATTTGGAAATGGTATCACTAAAATCGACGAGTGCGTTTTTATCTCTCATAAACAGGCGCTTGCCGGATTTTATAATATTGCGGGAAATCCGTGGCGGCACGTCATTCATGATGAGCAGATCGATCTCGTCGGTTTTGAACGTTTGCGTGAACAAACCGATTAGTTCCAGGTGTTTTTCAAAACGCTGATTTTTGTTGAGTCGGGTATGAAGTAGAACCCCAAAGTCAAGATCAGTCAAAGGATGAAGGACACCGTCCGATGCGCTGCCAAAAAAATACATCGCCTGTATATCCTCATCCACCGACACGGCACGGACAATTTCAGGAACCTTATGCAGAACGTCGCCCGGAAGCTTTTTCCCTTCTCGTATCACTGTTACACACTATTATCTACTGTTTTATATAGTAAAATAAAAGCGTTTATCGCCACCAATGTTAATGCCTCAACATAGAACATATATTTATTTAAGTCAATAGGTTATCGAGGCATAGGATTATTTCGCAAGAATTGTGAGACCCCGGGCAAGGGCACCACCAGCGGCTCCGCGACGGATACAGCACCGATCTACGGCAGTGCCGTCATGCTCATGACCAGCGCCAGGGGGCCGTCATGCCATTCAAAGCGGAAAAATTCTAGCCTAAAGCATATCCAGCGGATCCACATCCACTGCAACGGTTACCCTGCGATGGTTAAACAGGGGCGCCTGGGTGGTCATGATCGTGCGAACGAAATTGTTAAGATCCTTGACACGCTTTGATTTGATCAATATCTGCCAGCGAAACCGGCCGGCAATTCTGGAGATGGGCGCTTCGATAGGCCCCAGCACCTCGATGGCCTTGGCATAAACCGGGTTTTCACGGCCACGTTCCCGGCAGGCCTGGCCGATCGCCTGGGCCAGATCCCGGGTGATCGCTGAATCGCGCCCCGTCACCCTCAGTTGAACGAGCCGTGAAAAGGGGGGGTAGTTGAGCAGGTTGCGAAACTGGATTTCATGGTCATAGAACGCTTCAAAGTTCTGGGCTCTGGCGGACAGGATGCTGAAATGTTCGGGGTTGTAAGTCTGCATGACAACTTTGCCGGGCACATCTCCCCGCCCGGCTCGGCCCGCCACCTGGGCCAGAAGCTGAAAGGTCCGTTCACCGGCCCGAAAATCGGGAAGGCTCAAAGATGAATCGGCGCAGATGACCCCCACCAGAGTAATATTCGGAAAATCATGCCCCTTTGCCACCATCTGGGTCCCCACCAGAATATCGACCGTGCGCTCTTTCAATCCTTTCAGGACTTTCAGCAAGGATCCCTTTCGAGCGGTCGTATCCTTATCCAGCCGTGCAATCCGCGCTTTGGGAAAGAGCCGGGCCACACCGGCCTCCACCTTTTCCGTCCCGAGCCCCAACAGCCGGATACGGCTGGAACCGCAGGCGGGACAAGGGCTGGAACCGCAGGCGGGACAAGTCGTTGTGGACTGGCGGGAAAGCCCGCAATAATGGCATTTCAATGCGTTGGTGTGCCGGTGCAGGGTCAGGGAGATGTCACAATTTTTGCAGCTGATGGTATCGCCGCAGTCGCAACAGACCGGATGATTTGCATACCCGCGTCTATTTAAAAATAAAAGCACCTGCTCGCCCCGGGCCAGGGTATGGCGCATGGCCGACTCAAGCTCCGGTGTGATGAAACGCTGGATGCCCCGTTTA
>JAFDDL010000523.1 GCA_019310865.1 Deltaproteobacteria bacterium
CGGAAAACGCAAACAATTTGTATGGGTTGTCTTAAAGCAGATAATTATTTAATGCCGCGTCCCTTACATCTCATTCAACACGGATTCGATTCTTTCAATGGCCCAATCCACCGTTTCCCTGTCGATGACAAGGGGTGGCGAAAACCGAATAACGTGCTCATGTGTCTCCTTGCAGAGTAAGCCCCGTTGCATGAGTCGTTCACAATATTGCCTTGCGCCTCCGACCTCGTGATATAATTCCAGCCCAATCATCAGCCCCATTCCCCGGACTTCTTTGACGCGATTGTTTTTAATCTGCTGAAGGCCCGTCAGAAAATAAGTGCCCATTTTATTGGCATTTTCTATCATCCCCTCCTCCACCAGCACTTTCAAGGCCATGCGAGACACTGCGCAGGCCAGTGAATTACCGCCAAAGGTACTGCCATGCTCGCCGGGATTCAGGACATTCATCACTTCGCAGTTGGAAAGCATCGCAGAAACCGGATAAAATCCACCCGAAAGGGCCTTGCCAATGAGGGTCAAATCGGACTCGATACCTTCGTGCTCCTCTGCCAGCAATTTGCCGGTTCGGCCCAGTCCGGTTTGTATCTCGTCCAAAATAAAAACAACGTTTTCCCGTTGGCAAATTTCTTTGGCCGCTTTCAGATATCCTCGGGGGGGAATAATCACCCCGGCCTCTCCCTGGATCGGCTCAACCATAAAGCCAACGGTGTTCGGCCCAATGGCCGCTTCAAGTTCGCTGATTTCACCAAAGGGGATGATTTTAAAACCCGGTGTAAACGGCCCGAAGTCGGCCCTTGAAACCGGATCGGTACTGAAACTGATGATAGAGATGGTTCGGCCGTGAAAATTGTTGCTGCAAACAATAATTTCAGCCTGGTCCGCAGGTACACCCTTGATCTTGTATCCCCATTTACGGACGGTTTTAATAGCCGTTTCCACCGCTTCGGCGCCGCTGTTCATGGGCAATACCTTGTGGGACCGGGTCAGTTCGCATAGCTCCTGGTAAAAATGGCCCAGTTGATCATTTCGAAAGGCCCTGGAGGCCAGCGTCAGCTTTTTTGCCTGCTCGACCATCGCTTCGACGATCCGAGGATGGCAATGGCCCTGGTTAACCGCCGAGTATGCAGCCAGACAGTCGAGATACTTCTTTCCCGATATGTCCCACACCCATACCCCCTGGCCGCGGCTGAGAACCACATTGAGGGGATTGTAATTGTGGGCGCCGAAGGTTTCTTCCAGTTTTATAATATCAAACATTTTCCTGTTACTTTCATTCTATTGAATACGAAGGTTTAATAGTTTCCGTGCCGCTTTCACCGTGCCGACATGACCGCCCAAACGTTGAATAATATCAACTGCACTTTCAACGAGCATCGCGTTTGTAGCCGGTTTTCCCTTTGCTATGTATAGGTTGTCCTCAAGTCCAACGCGGACATTGCCTCCGAGTAAAACCGATTGGGCTACCATCTGCATCTGAAAGGAGCCGACGCCTAACGTCCCCCACACACAATTTTCCGGAAGCATGTCATCAAAGAGCCCTTCATCGATAAATCTCTGCGTTGCCCAAAGATCTCCCAAGTCAAAACATTCTATTTCCGGCTTAACCTTGATTTCCTTGAGCCTTTTGGCCATCAATCGCACGTGTTCAGGAAGATTGCAGTAAGGTGTATCTGCATAATTCATAATTGGCACATCTAAAGAACAAACGTCGGGCATGGCTTCCTCGATGTGCTCCAAGCGACGTTCCGGTGGCCAAAAATCGGTTCCAGGAGCCAACTGTGAAGGATTCTTTTCATCAAATACAACGTCTGTTCCAATCGCTGTCGTTAAATTTATGATGACATCCGTCCCTTGCTGTCGTATTCGGTCAACGACTTCAATAAAATGAGATTTATCTGTGGATTCAAGCCCCGTCGCAGGATTACGCACATGCATATGAACCATGGAGGCACCCGCCTTGGCAGCTACATCGGCTTCTTGTGCAATCTCTTTTGGTGTAATTGGAATGTTTGGATTCTTTTTGGTTGTATCCCCACCACCTGTCAGGGCACATGTGATAAAATAATTATCTTTCATTGGATCACCTCTTAATTATATGGGTTATTATGATATTGTTAGGTCCGAATTCATTCAATCTCTGTTTAACGAATTATTCTTGCATCCAACGCCAAAAGACCGTTTTCATACACGCGCACGGGATTTAAGTCTAATTCTGTGATGTCCGCTTCTTTTTCCAACATACCCGAAACGCAGATTAATAAATCAGCAAGGGCTTCAATGTCACATGGTTCCTGCCCTCTTATGCCGTTTAGCACCGGATATCCTTTAATTTCACGGATCATTTCCTCGGCATCGATCCGTCTAAAGGGAACGACACGAAAACTGACATCTCTCAAAACCTCCGCGAAAACACCTCCCAATCCGAACATAACCGTCGGTCCAAATACTGAATCGTGGATCCCCCCCACGATAACCTCTGTTCCTTCATCGGCCTGACGACAAACCAATATACCTTTGATATCAGCATCAGGAACCGCTTTGAGTACCTGTCGAGTCATCTTTATGTATGTTTCTCTTACCATTTCAGAATTATTCAACTGTAATGCAACACCGCCCACATCGGTCTTATGAGAAACCTTCTTCGCCACAATCTTCAGAACCACTGGAAAACCCAGACGCTGAGCAATTTCAACTGCCTCATCGGCTGAAAATGCAAGTTCATGTTCCGGATAGGGAATGCCATATCGGCCCAATAGTTTCACGGCTTCATTTTCAAGCATGATATTATTGCATAAATCATCCATCGTATTAATTCTCCCGGATCAACTCTCGTGATTTCAGATATTCAGCCCGAAATACGGATGCAGCTATACCGCATAATGCTCTTTCTGGAGAAGAGAAAACCGGTATGCCTTGTTTTTGAAGTCTTAATCTAGCTTTCCGTTCTTCTTTGCCACCGCCAACATAGCTGACAGCTAGACTTGCCTTGAGTTCTTTGTTCAGAACATTAACCACATCGATGCTTTCAGGGACAGGGTCCCCAAAAGCGAGTAAAATTATGTCCGCCGCATCATGACGATCCGCCAGACGCGCCGCCATTAAAAAATGCTCGCCAACCATATCCACAAGATCCAGTGGGTTTGATAGTTTCGCAAGCGGGGAAAACAATTCCAGTTGTTTTAATTCCGCCCTTAGATCTTTCGACAGAAGTGGGACTGATAAACCATTAGATTCCGCTTCGTCCGTTGAGAGTGTACAAATCCCCCCGGAAGTCGATATGATCAGAACTCGCCTGCCTTTTGGCAGCCGAATATTCCCCATCCCCTTGGCCGCATCGTAAAGTTTGGTCAAATTGTTAACGGGAAATGCGCCGCATTGCCGGCAGAGTGAGAAAAAGACCTCGTAGTTGCCGGCTAATGCACCCGTATGCGAGGCAGCAGCCCGCATGCCGGCCTGGGTTCGGCCGGATTTTAAAATGGCTACAGGCTTTTTTCTGACCGCCTGATCGAGAGATCTCATAAATCTTCGACCATCCTTTATGTCCTCAAGATATAATGCTATTGTGCCGGTGCTTTCATCTTCAGAAAAAAAATCAAGATAATCCGATTCGCATAGATCTGTTTTGTTACCAAGATTAATTGCAGCCGAGATGCCATAGTTGTCGTCTTCAGCCCATTCGGAAAGAGCCGTTGTAACGGATCCACTTTGTGAAACAATGCAAAGCGGGCCTTTTGACTTAATCACAGGGAACATCATTGCGCACATTTTGTTCGGTGGATAATTTATCCCCTGAATATTCGGCCCCATGATTTTCATGCAGTACTTTTTGGCGGTGCCTAAAATATCATTCTCCAGATCTGTTCTGCCTGACTCTCTAAATCCACCGGATAATATAATAGCCCCCTTTGCACCTTTTGCACCGGCTTCAGCCATAATCCTGGGGACAATATCTGCACGAACGATAATGACCACGGCATCCAAATTGTCAGGTATTTCGTTCAAACTTGGGTATACCTTGGTTCCGCAAATCTCCCCTCCTTTTGGATTGACAGGATACAATTTCCCATCATAGCCTCCGTTGATAATCGTTTCCAGGGTTGTATATCCATCCTTCAATGGATTGCTGGAAACGCCGACAACCGCCAATTTTCTGGCATTGAAAATTGCTTTGAGCGTACCTGTTTTATCTAAATTGCCAGTCAAGAGTCATCCTCCTGTTTTTTCAGTGATAAAGAAAGGGCTTCCCGCCGTTTATTCGTTGCATCCAAATCTACTTCAAACGCTTTGTTAAAAACCAAACCATATACGTCATAAGCCTTTTTCACAGAGATATATCCCTCTTTTACATCTTCTTTAACCTGTGCGATGGGGCGTTTATGCGGTCGGCCGAATCCACCGCCGCCGGCGGAATACGCAACGATCGTTTCACCGCTTTTAACATTTATTACCGCGCACGCCGGCAACCGGTTCAACTTCCCTTCCGCTGTTTTAATATAGTTTTTTATCGGTGAACCATCCAAGCCGCCACAAGCCCCCTTGGCGACATTTATCGTCCCATCCGCGACCCAAGCCGCAACAAAGTCGCTGTTTTCCACGGGTCCGAATTCACACCGCAAGGAAGGTGCACCTAGGGTAGATCCACTGCCTTCCGTATCCGGCAAAAGACGGCGTTCCTTCACAAGGATCGGAAAGTGCATTTCATCCATTTCAACACTATCAATACAGCACATACCGGCATTTCCCGCATGGCAGATTGTCATCCAGGAATCGGCATCGGCGGAAGCAGCCCCCCCTGTTGATCCCAAAAATATTTCATCGACAAAA
>JAFDDL010000524.1 GCA_019310865.1 Deltaproteobacteria bacterium
GCCATCAACAGCCCAAATAAGGAGCTGAAAATCTTTACCCCTGAAGATGGCGGCATTGAACATTGTCAGGTGGACAACAACCTGCTGGGGATAGAATATATATCCGATTGGGTGGCGGAGGTGCTCGGTGGTGACACCAAATGTGAGTAATACGGAACCATTTCGTTGGGTCATCGCGGCCATGTGGTTTGCAATCTATTTTTTTTCCTCGCTGGCATTTTTCTGCATGCCGCCCCTTTTCGCGGAAATCAGCCGGGATATTCCCCTAACCAAAGTGCAGATGGGGATTATTTTTGGCATGAATCCCCTGGCATCGCTTTTTCTGGCGTTCATTGCCGGGTCCATCAGCGATCGGTTTGGCTCCCGCTGGGTCGTGGGTGCAGCTTTCCTGCTTATTACCGTAGCCGGTGGTTTACGGGCGACCTCCCATAGCGTCCTGGACCTTATAATCTTTGCGTTTCTGATGGGGGTAGGCACCGCGTTTTTTGGCCCGAATGTTCCCAAGGTGTTGGGGACCTGGTTTCCAAAGGAAGAGTTAGGAAAGGCCAATGGATTTGTCATGACGGCGATTCCCCTGGGTGGTGCCGCCGCCATTGCATCGTCTGCCAGCATTTTATCACCCGCCTTTGGTGGCTGGCGTGGCGTGATGGTTGCCTGCGCGGTTATTTGCCTGGTGGTTACCGTACTGTGGATGATCCTCTACCGGGAAAAAGAGATAGACGGTGTCGATGGAAAACAGACCCAAGCCTTTTCGTCGAACTTTAAAAATGTGCTCAAGGTAAAAGATATCTGGCTATTGGCAATTTTTTTCGGTTTTTACTTGGCGGCCTGCGGAACCGTCACCGGTCTTTTGCCGGTCATATTGACCGAAAAGGGGGTAAATCGTCCCGGTGAGATTGTGTCGCTTTTTATGTGGATTGGCATTGTGTCAACCCCTCTCGGTGGGATTGCGATAGACAAGTTTGATCGGCGGAAGCCCTTTCTGATTGTCGGTGCCATTGTGATGGCTGCAGTCTACCCGCTTTTGGTGATTACGCAGGGCGCAGGCCTGATCATTGCGCTGCTTGTGCTGGGTATGGCAGCCGGGATCATTGTACCGCTCAAAACCTTGCTGCCGGTGGAGATTGAGGGGATCGGTCCCCGATTGGCCGCCACGGCCTTTGGCTTCATGATGATGCTGGGATTCGCGATGGGATTTCTGGGGCCGACTATATCGGGAAAAATAATGGACGTAACGGGGTCTGCCTTACCCGCATTCATAATGATGGCGGTCTGTATGCTGGTGGCCGCCTGTATAGCAATTCCCATGAAAGAGACGGGCAAGCAGACGAACACAGGCAACTAGAAGTGATTCCAAAATCACTTCCAACCACAAACCCAAGCATTGGAGGGAAAGCCCATGAGTATCAACACGCTAAACAGGCAAGGGAAATGGAATCGACCGGGTCGTTTGATAAGCATTTTCGCCATGATAGTCGCTATGAGTCTGTTGTTTGGCGCTGCGGCCGGCGCCGCTGACCAGGCGGAAGACTATGTACTTGAGGAGACCACGGTAACCGCAACGAAAACCGGTGAGACTGACCTGCAGGTAACGCCGATATCTATGACGGCCTTTTCAGAAGAGATGCTGAAAAACAGCCATGCTTACAAACTGGCCGAGCTCACCCAGTTTATACCCAATGCCCAGATCGATATAGATGGCCCGGTTATGGTTGGGTATATCAGGGGTATCGGGAGTTCTGAGACCTTTGTGGGCGGTGAACCGAACGTCGGATTCTATATAGACGGTGTGTACTTGGATAAGGGATTGGGCGCCAGGCCCGATTTCGTTGATGTTGAAAGAATCGAGGTGCTTCGTGGGCCCCAGGGAACCCTTTACGGCCGAAATTCCAGTGGTGGTGCACTGAACATTATCACCAAGGGACCAACGGACGAATTGTCGATGGAGGTCGGTGTGGAGCTGGGCAATTACTCAAAGAGACGTTTTGACTTCAGTATCAGTGGGCCCCTGGTCAAGGACAAGGTCAAGGCGAGGCTTACCCTGTCAGACAGCGAGCATGACGGCTACGTTGACGACTTGGGCCCCGGGCCCGATTTGCTTGATGAAGACTACACCGGAGTGCGCGGCCAGATCGAGTTTACCCCCACAGACAAGGTGGATATTCGAATTTCAGCTGATTATATGAAATCAGATGCCCATACAGCCCCCATGAAACTGCTTACCACCACCGGGTTGCTTGGCAACGTGTTTGGCCCCATATTTGGTATTCCCGCAGACATGCTCGTCTTCGACGACCACTGGACAACAGCCCACAACAAGCTCAATGAAGAGGATGTGGAAAACTTCGGCGTTTCCGGTACTGTGAACATCGAACTGGGCAATGACATCTCGCTGCGCTCCATTACCGCATACCGTAAGCTGGATTATTCATGGCTCGTCGACATTGATGGAACGTTGGTTGATCTTCTTGCTTCCGACGGGAGTGAACATATCGAACAATTTTCGCAAGAGCTTCAACTGTATGCCACATGGGATCGATGGAAGTGGGTCGCCGGCTTCTATTATTATAATGTTGAAAACAGTTTTCCTGATTTCCAGGTCCTCAATGGCCTCACACCGGCCGGCCCGGGTCAGAAACTTTTTGTTGTTGCCACCAACCAAACAGACGCGTACGCCCTTTTTGGCAATGTCACCTATGCATTCACCGATAAGCTTTCTTTAGAGGTTGGCGCGCGCTACAGTTATGAGGAAAAAGAGGTTGATTTTACGGAATCGTGGCTCATTTTCTTTGGACCGCCAAATAGGACTGTAAGTGATGAGGACGACTGGGATGACTTTTCGCCGAAGTTTGGGATTAATTACCAGCTTACTGATGACGCGTTCCTGTTTGCCAACGTTAGTAAGGGCTTCAGAAGCGGCACCTTTGCAGCTCTGAATCCGTCCGGAACCGATTACAGGCTGGACCAGGAGGAAGTGTGGAGCTATGAGGCCGGTCTCAAGACCGATTGGTTTAGCAACCGGATGCGGGTCAACCTGGCCGCTTTCTACATGGATTATACGGACTTGCAGAATGAGAGCCAGGTAGGTCCATTCGTTCTTTTAACCAATGCATCTAAAGCCGAGATTAAAGGATTTGAGCTGGAGATGACGGCCATGCCGGTTCGAGGTCTAACGATCAACAGCTCTCTGTCCTACCTCGATGCTGAGTATGCAGATACGCTCATCATCGAAGATTCGGATGGTGCTCTGGTGGACGCCAATGGCAATAAGCTGCCACGTGCACCAGAAATGAAATTCATCCTTGGCGCACAGTATGTTATGCCGGTGGGCGAATTCGGGTTCCTTACGCTCAGGGGCGATCTGAGCTGGACCGATGACTACTACTTCAATCAGCATAATGACCAGGTGCAAGAGGCCTTTACGGTCGTCAATGCCCTCGTT
>JAFDDL010000525.1 GCA_019310865.1 Deltaproteobacteria bacterium
GTTGTGGACGGCACACTCAGGGTGGACATTCTCGATCAAGCGCACCACTGCGGTATGGCGAGCGGGATCGTGCCGTCGAGCTTTCGCATTGCCCGCCGGCTCTTGTCTCGGATCGAAGACGAGGAAACCGGCGTTTTAAAGCCCGACTTTGTGCATGTCAAAATTCCTGAGGAGCGGCGGACGCAACTATCCGATGCTGCCACCGAGATTGGCAGCGAGGTGTGCGCGCCCTATGCTTTCGTGAAAGGCGCAGGGCCTGTCTCGAACGATATGACCGAGCTGTTGATTAACAACACCTGGCGACCGACCCTGGCGGTGCTCGCCCAGGACGGCCTACCCCCCATGAATCAGAAGGCTCACTTACTACGGTCACATACCGCTCTCGAATTGTCGTTCCGCTTCCCGCCGGGTGTGGACATCGAGGCGGCCAAGCGCGGCATCACCGAACTGGTTACAACGAATCCGCCATACGGGGCCAGGGTGTCTCTTGATTGGAACCTGTCTTGTGATGGCTGGAACGCACCGCATACGGCACATTGGTTCGAGAAAGCCATGGAGAGGGCATCGAACATCTATTTCGGCAAGCCACCTATGTTCTTCGGTTTGGGCGGGGCAATCCCGTTCATCAATATGCTCAATGACCGCTATCCGACCGCCCAATTCCTGGTATCCGGTGTTCTCGGACCAGGCGCAAACGCCCATGGACCCAACGAGTTCCTCCATATCCCGGCAGCCAAGAAGCTGACCTGCTGTGTGGCCCAAATCATCCACGACCACGCCAATCGGTGATGTTAGGACAGGAGGGGACAGGGGCAGGAGGGAATGTAATTTCCTAAGTCAGACCTCGTGATACCGACTATCCGAGCAATGAGAACCATCTGTAATCTCGTTGAACCGATCGATAATGGCCTTGAAGTGAAGGTACTCGTAACTCCTTAAAAAAATACTTGACAACGAGTACCTAATTATGTTCAATATCGACCTAATGGTCGGTCATAAACATTTAATTCATTATTTCCGCCATCGAAATGTTTTCATTTGCAAATAACTCAAATTAGATAAACACAGTGAAAAAAAATCAAATAAAAAACATCCGCACATTTGCAAAAGATCAAGATTTGGTATCCGAAAGAAGGGGAAAAATCTTAAAAACAGCTATTCGCCTCTTTGTGAAAAAAGGGTATTTAAAAACTTCTATACGCGAAATAGCGGATGAATGCGGATTGGGCAAGGGGACGCTGTATCATTATATTGGGAAAAAGGAAGACATCCTTGATATGATGAGCGATACCGGCATGTCGTGGGTGAAAAACATTGAGGAAATAGCTAATAAGCTGCGCCAGCTTCCACCAGCGGAGAGGTTGTCTATCATCATACGAACTTATTTACAGTATGTTGATGAAAATCAGGACCATATTGTGTTTTGGTACCAGGAAACCAAAAATCTGACGTCTGAATCGCGTAAGCATCTTTTTGATGCAGAAATGTTCTGTATGAATATGTTTAAAACACTTCTTGAGGATGGTCAATCCAAGGGCGTGTTTGAATTTGATGATGCTGAATATATGGCAAATGATATTGTTACCTTGTGTGATATGTGGGCTTTTAGACGGTGGTATTTGAGAAAAAGATACACATTGGAATCATACACTCAGAATCGAATCCGCTCTATTTTAAAAGCAGCGGGAGCGGATTAAAAAAAATGGTGGCTGAGAAATAGGTCTACAAATCAGCAACGGATTTTTGGAGCGCTAATTGACCGTATGGTCGGTCAAGTATTGTTTGAATCACCTTAATGTAGAACAATAGGAGTACCAATGAGAACAAAACAACAGTATATGGATGGGCTCGGAAAGCTTAAAAGAAATCTCTATCTCAAGGGCAGCAAGATCAGTCGAGATCACGAAGATTTGGAAAATTCAGTCGGTGTGATTGGCCACACGTTTGATGCAGCACAGAATCCTGAGACGGCAAACCTCTGCACGGCAACTTCTCACATCAGTGGAGAAAAAATTAATCGATTTTGCCACGTTCATCAATCAACCGATGACTTGCATAAAAAGCAAGATATGACCCGCGCGCTTTGCCGCCAAGTCGGGTATTGCATCGGCCGGTGCATGGGAACGGACGCGATTAATGCGATTAATGCCGTTTCTTTCGAAGCGGATAAATCAAACGACGGCGATACACAATATCATCAAAATTTTCTACAATGGCTGGAGAACTTCCAAAAGAACGATCTTGTGGGGTCCTGTGCCCAGACCGATGTAAAGGGTCATCGTATGCTACGTCCTTCTCAGCAGCCGGATCCGGACACGTACCTTCATATTGTTGAGAAAAAAAGTGACGGCATCGTGGTTCGGGGCTGCAAAGTCCACATCTCATTTGCGGCCGTTGCGGACGAGATCTTAGTCGTACCCACAAGATCACTTACCCCTGATGAAGGGGATTGGGCTGTAGCCTTTGCGGTACCGGCGGACTATGATGGCGTCAAACATGTGCTTCACCCGCACAATATGCGCAAACGAAGCCATATCCAGAGAGGCTTCGATTTCGGACTTATTGATTCATATGTCATTTTTGATGATGTTTTTGTTCCATGGAATCGGGTTTTTTTGTGTGGGGAGTATGCCCATGGTGGTATTTCCGCCCTTCTGTTCGCCCTTTTCCATCGACACAGCTATTCCGGCTGCAAACCAGCTATAGGCGATATCCTTTTGGGACTTGCCGCATTGGCGGCCGATGTGAACGGAATTGAAAAAACCTCTCACGTTCGGGGGAAATTTTCAGAAATCATTCAAATTGCCGAATTAGGCTATGCGGCTGGCTTTACCGCATCGGAAATGGGAAAGCCGGAAGTGCACATACCCGGCGTTGGTGTCAAACCTTATGGGCCGGGTTCCTATATTCCAAATTCGATATACGCAAATGTCGGACGATGCTTGACCGGTGAATCCGTTTTTCATGAGCAGCAAATTTTATGCGATATTGCCGGCGGTGTGCCCGCCACCTTTCCTTTCGAGCAGGACTTGGCGAATGAAGAAATAAAATCCAGCATGGAGAAATATTTGAAACGGAATCCGGATATTCCCATTGACGATCAAATCAAATTCTGGATGTTTTTTGGCGACATGACCGTATCGAATTTGGCTGGGGTTCTTAATTACGCGGGCATGCATGGGGGCGGATCTCCTGTCATGGAACAGATTGCCATTACATCCCAGTATGACATTGAATTTAGAAAGGACATTGTCCGGAAGCTGGCTGGGATGCAGGAAAAAAATGACAAAGGTTTAAACCATGGTGTGTAAAGGGCTTTCCATTTTTTCACTCGAAGGGAAGGTCGCTCTCGTGACAGGGGCGAGCCGGGGGTTAGGGAGAAAAGTTGCCCTGGGTTATAGCAAGGCCGGTGCCACCGTCGTGGTTTCTGCAAGGA
>JAFDDL010000526.1 GCA_019310865.1 Deltaproteobacteria bacterium
TCAATCTTCCCTATTTGAAGGAATTGCCCAAGGGAAAGTGCATTGCCCAATTTGACAACGCCACGGATATTTTTAAGGCCAAAGAAGTCTTGAGAGACCATGTCTGCATCATGGGGGACGTGCCTGCGGCCCTGCTGACAATCGGTACCCCTCTGGAGGTTTCAAATTACTGCAAAAAGCTCATCGATGGGGTAGGGGAGGGCGGCGGATTCATTCTGGGGGTTGCCTGCAGTGTCCCTGTGGATGCGAAATTCGAGAATCTCAAAGCCATGCTTGATACCGCAAAGACTTATGAAACCCGATGAAATCAAAAAAAATCTTTAGTCACTCACCGCTTAACAATTTCAGAACACGTGATCTGTATATACGGTCGGCATCATCGTAGCCGGCACACAATATCTCGCTACCATCTCCATATACGGAGTACCGGCATATCGGAACAAGGCGAAGGTTAAGGAAGTCGCTTAGCCCAAATTTTACCTTTTATATACAGAGTGTTGTAAATTTTTATGCGTTGACGTGAATTTATATCCATGTAATAATCCTTACGTATCACTGTACGATTCGAATAAGCAGGCTTATTCATATAGAAAGTCAAGCTAATAAATAGAAAAGTATAAATATTTCAGGATGTTTATCAGGCTTGATAAATAGAAAAATGGATAGAAGCAAAGACTGGTTAAGACAGGCCAAACGGGATCTGGAACGGGCAAACGGATTAAAGTGATCGGTGGAAAAAAATGAGAGAGGGTTCCATGAATAAACAACAAATTATCGATAATATACAGGCCAATCGTGCGTTACTGGAAGAATTCTCGGTCAAATCCCTTTCGGTCTTCGGCTCCGTCGTACGTGGCGAGGCCCGGCCGGACAGCGATGTGGACATCCTGGTGGAATTCGAGGCGGATGCGCGGATCGGATTTTTCGCTTTTGCGCGTCTCCAGCGCAGGCTTTCAGACGTTCTCGGAAGGCCGGTCGATCTTGTTACACCGGATGCTCTTCACGAGGGAATGAAAAACCGCATTTTAGAGGAAGCCGTCCATGCTGCTTAGAGATTGGATACTTCGCGTTCAGGATATATTGGAGGCCGCCGTTCACGTCCCGGATAAGATTTGTGAGGGAAGCCCGGACGTGCCGTGGATCGATATGCGCGCCATGCGTAATTTCGTGGTCCACGAATATTTCGGTGTCAGCGAGCGGATTGTCTGGGATACGGTGCAGGATGATCTGCCCGGTATTATCGAGCCCTTGACCCGTTTGCTTTCATCGGAAGCGGATTAATCGGTGGCCTTCGACAAAGACACACGCAATCTGCTGGCGAAAACGGTCACATCTCGGAAATATGGGCTTGCCGCAATAGTCTTTTAACACCCGGATCGCTTCGCTGGGCTCCAGTGCCACCACCAGGTGCGCCTTTCCTCTTGGAATCTGGGGGGACAGGACGTCTTTGGAACATCTCAGGTGGCGCATCACCGATCCGCCTCGCTGGGGGGCGCCGAAGGTTTCCCCAATGGTGATGGTATAACCCAACTCGCTCATCATGTCGCCGATCACCCGGGATGCCAGAACGTTTCCCTGGCCGCCCACGCCGGTGATTATCAAATTATAGGGATCATGTCCCAAAGCAGATGGTTTCATTCACGAATTTTTTGGCCGGCATCGTCACGAATTATAATACCATACCGGGAGATCCCGAACCGGTCGGATCCCGCCTATTTGTATTCGGCTGAAAACTGATAGCCAGATAGCCGGTTTCTGGCGAAGTGCAAGGTTTTCCAAAGCAAGATCGGATGTCTTTAGAAGTTTTGCTCAACATTATTGGTGAACGGATTCTGATAATTTGAAAAAGCGGAACTGAACGGATTTGACGATCTCTTCGAACCGGAAACCGCGGACAAGCACTTCGGGGATCTTTCCGATGAAGTCGCCCTGAAATGCAACGAATTGATGGCGTCAAAGTTGCGGGACTTTTATACGCTGCCAACAGAAGGACTGAGCAAACAGGAGAAAATGACTTGGCAGGTCACGGAATTCTTCCTGCGATGGGCCAGTAACAGACCCATACTGGGTGTCGACGGCCATGAATTCTTCTACCACGCCTATCCGGTCAACCAGTTTTCCAGACCCCAAATGGAGATGCCCATATATTTATCTGAATCGATAAATCGACTCGTATTTTTGGCCATGTCAATTTTTCCGTCACTCTGCAAGCTTTTTAATCTAAAGAGTTTTACCCTTTATATACAGAATGTTGTAAATTTTTTTTGCGTTGACGTGGATTTATATCCATGTAATAGTTATTGTATAAATGTAGCAATCGAAAAGCGGGCTTATTCATATAGAAAATCAAGCGAATAAACAGTTAAATATAGAAACTTCAGGATGTTTTGGTAGGCTTGGACAATAAAAAATGGATAGAAGCAAAGACTGGTTAAGACAGGCCAAACGAGATCTGGAGCGAGCAACGATTGATATTAAATACGCATTTTTTGAATGGGCCTGTTTTACCTCGCAACAGGCGGCCGAAAAAGCGATTAAGGCCGTATTTCAGGCTCAAAACATGTCAGTCAGAGGTCATTCCACCGTAAAGATGCTGGAAGGCCTGAAAGATCAAATGGACTTATCTGAAGAAATTTTCCATGCTGCGCGTGTATTGGATCGATATTATATCGAAAGTCGAGACCCCAATGGTTTCCCGGAAGGGAGCCCGATGGATTTTTTCGACAAAAAAATTGCCGACGAGGCCTATGATGCTGCAAGTCAAATCCTTCGATGGAGTGAAAATACAATCTGTCGATTATAACGCCGTGATCAGCGCATTAAAAAATGCCGTTCGACAGGTAAAAAAAATGTTTCCGCTCGCGATTAAGGTCTTTCTCTTTGGCTCTTTTGCCGCTGGAAATTATACACCCGAAAGCGACATCGATATCATGATTATCGGCAAAAAGATGAACGCGCCGTTTTTAGAGCGGCGAGATCTGTTCATCGATTTCTTCAAAGAAATCCCTTTCGATATCAACCTCATGGTTTACACCCAGGAAGAAGTAAGCCGGATGAAGGCCGCGGGGAACCTGTTTGTCCACCATGTGATGGAAACGGCCAGAGAACTCTGATTCCCTCCTTTTCACCCATTCAGCTTTGACTCCGGACCATGTCCATACCGATTTGAAAGGCCTCCAGGTTCATATCGACCTTGCTTGCGGGGAATTTCCGACGAATCACTTTTTCGAAAAGATCATGGTCAATGGGCAGGGCGTTTGATGCCGCTAGCGCGCCCACCGTTATGATGTTGGCCACCACCGGGTTGCCCAACCGAAGGGCTTCTTCCTATTTGACCTCCGCTGTAATCGCCCCGGTGGAGCAGATGGCCGCGCAGACGCCGCATCCGGCGCACAGCACCTGGTCGATGTCCGTTCGCTTGTTTTGCGCATCCCA
>JAFDDL010000527.1 GCA_019310865.1 Deltaproteobacteria bacterium
CAGAAGGTATACAAAAAGACATAAGTGCTGATTATCACTCAATCAACGACTTTGGCGGGTATGCGAAGAGATTTTTAGAGAAGAACATGTATCGCCAAGTGCCTGTCACCGATTTATCGGGTTTCTGTCTCATGTTCAATCGCGAACTCTTTGAAGGAATCGGAGGATTCGATGAGAAATTCAATTCAGAGGAGTTTATGTTAAAAGATTTCTGTCGCAAAACGGAATTAGATGGTTATCAAAATATAATCGCTTCGGATATTTTTGTTCATCACGACAACAGGCAAAAACAGGGCGGCGGGAAGAGGAGACTATTAGCCGGAGATAGAAAGATTTTTTCTGAAAAATGGAACAGCATGCGTTCCCAAAACATTATGGGTAAGAAACTGGTAAGCCTGGAATTATTGAAAGCAGCGGAAGAATTCAGTGAAAAAGGTCAGGCTTCCACGGCTGTAGATACCCTTCTAAAAGGTATTGGGACTTCTCCTGATGACAAGAGGCTTTATTATGACCTTTCAAAGATTCTGATGGATGCAAAACAGTTTAAGGACGCTCTTGATGTCTTAAACGAAATGCCGCCGTGTGAAAACGATATCAAAAAACTGGAATTGACCGGATACTGCATGGAAGGCATTGGTCGCTATGATGAGGCGGATGAATGTGCCGACCGTGCACTCTACCTGAATGCATTATCTGCCCCGGCCTTGAATTTAAAAGGCATACTGGCATACACGAAAGGTGAGATGCAGACATCAGAGGATTTTTTTACCAGGGCTATTGAATCGAATCCCGCGTACGGTATGCCTTACCAAAATCTGGGTTTTGTAAAATCGGCCTCGCAACAGGAAGAAGCTTTCAACCTTTTTGAAAAGAGCTTTATCCTCTCTCCGGATGTCATTGATATTGCTGCCAACTACCACGCCGCCATTTCCGCTCTTGAAGAATATGAGAGAGGTGAAAAATTATTCCGAGAGGCTGGCTCTCTGTATCCAAGTAATAGAATGATTAAGTACAAGCTCATTGATACTTTGATAAAACAGGAAAAATACGAAGCCGCAATGAAAGAGATTGAAGAGGCAATGGTGTTGTTTGCTCAGGAGAATGGCTTCCTTTCCGCCGCACTCCAAGTCAGAGAAAGATCAGGCCCCAAAAGGATAAATAGAAAATCCGATAAGAAGGGCACGGTTTCCTTGTGTATGATCGTCAAAAATGAGGAAGAACACCTGGCAAAGTGTCTGGCAAGTGTTAAGCCCATTGTTGACGAAATGATCGTTGTGGACACCGGTTCTACTGACAGGACCAAGGATATAGCCAAAGTATTCGGGGCAAGTGTTTATGATTTTAAATGGTCCAATGACTTTTCTGAGGCGAGGAATTTTTCCATTTCAAAGGCTTCCGGCGAATGGATATTCGTTATGGATGCCGATGAAGTGGTTTCCCCGCTTGATTATGCGGATTTTACAAGGCTCATCAGAAAAGCGAGTTCAAAACCTGTTGCTTATGCATTTATGACAAGGAATTATACGACGGATGTAAACCAGGTCAAATGGATTGCCAATGATGGAAAATATCCAAAAGAAGATGCTGGATCCGGTTGGACACCAAGCCATAAAGTGAGATTATTTCCTAATGACCATCGTGTTCGGTTTGAATATCCTGTCCACGAACTTGTTGAGAATTCCTTAAAAAAGTCTGATATAAAAATATGGCAATGCAATATTCCCGTTCATCATTACGGGAAGTTGGATCAGGAAAAGAGTACAAGAAAGGGCGAAGAGTATTACCGGATCGGCAGGAAAAAACTTGAAGAAACAGGGGATGAATTAGGAGCTCTACGTGAACTGGCCGTTCAGGCACAAGCCCTCGGTAAATTTGATGAGTCCATAGAATTGTGGGAAAGGGCCATCGCCATTCAACCGGAGACGCCTTTGGCATTTGTCAATATGGGGGCGGCTTACTGCAAACTGGGAAACTATGAAGATGCACTCGAAACGGCCGAAAAGGCTCTGGAACTTGCCCCTGATACGAAAGAGGCACTTTATAATTACTCGCTGAGCAAATTACATCTTGGAAGAGCAGGGCAGGCAATCCCTCCACTCGAGAAGTTGTTAGGGCGGACACCTGAATATCCTCCGGCTCAGTTCATTTTAGCTGCTTCTTACTGCTGTAATGGTAACAAGAAAAAAGGAGTACGATGTCTTAGACAACTAAGGAAAACAGCGTTGGGACCAAGTCTCAGCCACCGTTGCCTGGACCTTGCAAAAGGACTCTTTGAGGCACAGTGTCTTGAATACGCACTATCCGTGCTTGAAGGTTCCATTGAGAGCAAGAACAGCAATAGTGAGTTGCTGGCCTTTTATTCGGAATGTCTTAAGATGAGGCAATGTGCAGCATAATCGAAGTAGAGTCCTTACAACCGGACCTGATCCAATCTCGTATGAAATCCAGGGTGACATGACTTGAAAGATAATTATTCCGCATCCTGAATTTCCCAGCTATTCGGGTGAAGCCCTCAGACCTGCGGCAATATTATTGTTAATATTGATGACTGCAGTGAGTTTTTCGGCTGAAGGATATGCCATGGTTTCAAAAATCCGTCTGTCAATGAACGCACTCAATCGAAGTAAATCTCGCCTCAACTGTTTTGGCAAGGGATTCACGTCCCTTGACAGTTCCCCCTGAAAAATACTCCAGATTCTCTGATTGAACCTGAGTGCCTCGTCCAATTTTTCCTCCCTATCAACAGCATCCCAGTTATCCTGACAATTCTTGAGCTTTTGAGCCGCTTTGTTCAGAACCCTCGCTTCAGTCTCACGACCTGATATGGTTGCCTTTTCAACGTCTTGATATGCCTCAACTGGATTCTTATACACGGTTAACAACCTCCTGTTCGTAGTCTATGAGTTTCTTTGTTAACTTGAGGGCCCGGTAATAATTGTTTGCCAGGATATATTCGCTTATTTGATCAATCAAGCCCACAAATCTCGGTGCCGCCTTCACAATATCCTGCACCATTTTCCAGTAATTATTGTGATGAGTTATCAGATTTTCTTCATCAATGTACATGAGCTGAATAACAAAATAGAGCCTGCGGCATGGCGAGTCGGCTTTCTTCTCGGTCATTATGCTTTTCTGTCGTAAAACAGGAACCTTATTTTCAATGGTCAAATTTGCGGTACTGTTGCCGTTTGTAACAACCGCTCCGCCGAGGATCATTCGTTCACTGGGTTTTAGTGTTATTTTCAGGGGCATTTTCTGTCAAATGGTCGAGTGGTCAAATAGTTGAGTGATTAAGCCGTCTATTCCAGTAATGAGAGCAATTGGGATCGGGCCCGGGACAAAGTGATGCCTGATTCTGTTGACAGCGTATTGCCCATTTCCCTACTCTTGAGTTCCGGCTCAGCAAGCTCGTCTCCATAACCGGGAAAA
>JAFDDL010000528.1 GCA_019310865.1 Deltaproteobacteria bacterium
GCGACGATGGTCGCTTAATCTAAAACCGTTTCAATGGTTTGTCCCAGGATGGACAACCCGGCTTGCATGTCAGCGGAGCCGATGTTCAGTGCGGGAAATATTCGAATACCCTTTCCCTGGGTCTGCCGGACAAAGAGCCGGTTTTTCAGGCATTCATCACTGACGCGCGTTGCGATGGAATCGTCTGAAAACTCTATCAACAGCAACAGGCCCTGTCCCCGAACATCCACAATGGCCTCGGGGTAGCGTGCTTGCCACTGGGCCATTTGCGATAGCGCAAGCTGACCTTGCCGGCCGACATTTTCCGAGACGTTGTTGTCGATCAGATACCGGATGACGGCATCGGCAACGGCGCATCCTAAGGGGTTGCCGCAGTAAGTTCCCCCGTGGTCGCCGATTTCGATTCGCTGCGCAACCCATTCGGACATGGCAAAGGCGCCAAAGGGAAAGCCGCCGGCGATGCCCTTTGCCATGGTCATGAAATCGACTTGAATGCCGGCATCGGCTGTGACGAACATGGGACCGGTTCTGCAAAAACCGGTCTGGACCTCATCCACGATCATCAGGGTGCCGTTTTCCCGGCACATATTCGCAGCGGCTGCCAGATATCCTTCGGCAGGCACCTTCACCCCCCCCTCACCTTGAATCGGTTCGAGTATGAAGGCGGCGGTTTTGTCGTCCAACGCCCCTTCCAGCGCCGCCAGGTCGCCGTGGGGGATGAATCGATTGTTGGGCATCAGGGGGTTGAATTTTTCACGGTGCGCGGCCTGGCCGGTTGCCGATGCCGTGGAGATGGTGCGGCCGTGAAAGCTTTGATGCGTGGAGAGAATATCGAGCCGGCTCGTGACCTTGCGCGCCAGCTTGATGGCCGCATCGTTGGATTCGGCCCCACTGTTTGAAAAAAAGACCCGGGTTAGATTTTCGGGAAGCACCCGGCTCAGTGTGGTCAAAAGCCGTGCGCGCGGCGGCGAGTAGGTCAGGCCCGAATTGGGATTCTGGATGATTTTATTTCCCTGCTCCATCATGGCCTGGGTGATGACCGGTGAGCCGTGACCGATACAGGTGACACCCCAGCCGGAGGTGAAATCAATGTACCGGTTGCCGCGATCATCCCAGACGGTGACGCCCTCGCCTCGTTCGATGGCGATTTTCTGTTTCACGAAAAATGGGGCCATGTGTTGGTCTTCAATTTCAAATGTCGTGTTGTCTGTCATGTTTTCACCTGCTGCTGGATTGAATTGAAATGAGCACGATAGGCTTTCTTTACAAAATAATCGGCTTTTTGGACAGGTTTTTTTTCGGTTTTCGCACGAGCCCCTAGCTTGTATGCTGACTATTGAAACTTGCGGCGAACCGCTGCGCGCTCCTCGGGTGTGAGCTGATTCCAACGGTCCAGATATTTTTTGATTTTCTGCCGCTCTTTGGCCGGAAGCCGCTGCCACTGTTTCAGACGCTGGTTATACCGTTTTTTTTCTTGGGGAGACATGGTTTGCCATTTTTTCATCTGTTTTCGAACCTGCGCTTTTTCAGCAGAGCTCATGGCCTGCCACTCTCGATATTGTTTTTGCAGCCGCGTCTTTTCTTTTTCAGACATCTCCCGGGCCGGGCATACCTGAACGGTTGAGACAATCAGGGCGATGACGATGATAAGCGGCGCCGCCAGTTTGAAAAGCCGGCGGCCGAATCGATTAGCTGAAAAGAACCGTTGTTCCATGTCTTGTCCTTCCGCGTGTCTGAAAGTCTCCGGTGGAAGACGGTGAGGTCGGTTCGGAATAGTCGACCACGTTCACCAGCATCTGAACCGCCTCAAATTCCCGGAGCATATCGAGGTTTTGTATGATTTCCATCTCTTCCATTTCAATCATCTCCACCGATAAAGCGGCGCTGTGATGTCGGATGCTATCGTCGCCGGGTAGCAATATCCCCACCGCGAAAAACACGAGGCAGGCAACCGCAGCAACCGGGACCAGACGGCCGAGTTTGGGCAGGCGATTGAAAATGTTCGATTTGCCCGCACCCTTACCGGTCACGGTTGCGATGATGCGACCGACCATGTTCTCGGCTTCCCAGAAGCTCAGCGTGGGGGTGTCCGAGGTTGTGATCGACGTTTTCAGGGTCTTTAATCTGTCTTGTTCCGTCTGACACCGGCTGCAGTCTGATAGATGGGTCTCCCACCGGATGCGCTCGGCGGCGTCCAGTTCATCGAAAACGTCTTGTATCATTAGGGTTTCATACTCAGGACAAGCCGTCATGCGATCACCTCCCTGCTGTCGGTTGCCAATCGGCCAGCGATTCTCTAACCGATCGGACCGCCCGAAAAAAATGGCTTTTAACCGTGCCCGGCGCGATTTTCATGATTTTCGATATTTCGGCCAGGCTCATTTCCTGAAACACTTTCAGTTGAAATACATCTCGTTGCCGTTGCGGTAATTTTTCCAGCGCCTGGTTCAGGGCCTGGTGCAGTTCCTGTTTCTCAATGCCCGAATCAGGACTTGAACCCGGCGTGGTGTCGGGCGTATTTTCCAGTCGATCGGTTTCCGGCGCCGTCTCGCTTTCGCCGGTGGTAAAGACCGAAAAGAAACGTCGCCATCGCTGCTTGCGCCGCCGGGCCTCCAGGCACGTGTTGACCAGAATCCGATAAAACCAGGTATAAAAGGCGGCGTTTTTTTGAAACCGGTGGATGTTTTTAAACGCATTGAGAAACGCCTGCTGGGTTGCGTCACTGGCTTCCTCCGCATCACGGTCGAGCATTTGGAAGGCGATGGCGTATGCTTTTTGCTGATAGCGCCGGACGAGCTGCTCGAATGCCTGGGTATCGCCCTGGTGCACATGATCCACCAGCAGGGCATCCGGCTGAAGATCGCCGGGCGGGGCTTGGTCGGCATTCCCGGAGCCAAGCCCCTTTTTTTCATGTCCCGCTTTGCTCACAGCCGGCGAGCGCTTGATGTGTTTGGATGCCATACCGAGGATCCTTTATCCATTGCCACTTGCGTCAGACAGCGGGTATTCCGACGGTATTCTTACCAATCACCACCGGTCGAGAATCTAAAATACCCATCGGGATCGGCCCATGAGCCGGAAAAAAAGAATCCGTCAATAAATGGAACGCCATATCCATGGGACCGATATCCGGGATATACATTACCACATTTCCCCCCTTTATGGCGATAGTGAGTTTTGCAGCTGCATCGGTATCCGTCTCGGTGGTGATGCCGGTATTTATGATTCGAGTCGTAATAATGCTTGCCGGCCCGGTCATGGTTGCGATTTCGATAGTTATGATTCGAGCCGTAAATATGCCTGTCTGCCCGGTTTTGCAGGTGATGAAGGGTGCGTTTTTCCCCGCGGGTGACCCGACCGTCCCGTGCGGCCTTTTGGGCGTATCGCTTGATTTGCCGCTGCTCTTTTTTAAGATGCCGAAATTCCCCG
>JAFDDL010000529.1 GCA_019310865.1 Deltaproteobacteria bacterium
CCTTCAGCACAATAGCCGGCTTGGTTCTGTTCGAATACTGAAAGCCCTCTGCTTCGCGGACGGTCCCATATTTTTTTTCAAGTACTTCTAATGGGCCGGCATCCAGAGCCCTCACCGGGCAGGACTCGACGCAGCTGGGGACTTTTCCTTCAACGAAACGGTCCAGGCAGTAATTGCATTTGCGCATTTTGGCGTTTTCTTCCGAACCGAACTGGGGAGCCTTGTAGGGACATGCCTTCAGGCATTTTTCACCGCATTCGGTCTTTCCCAGGCAGACATTCGAATCCACCAGCACGATTCCGTCATCTTCCCGTTTGATGATGGCGCTCTCGGGACAGGCCGACACGCACACCGGGTCCTGGCAATGCCAGCAGGTGGCGATGGTGTAGCTGACAAATACGTCGGGCAGCGTTCCCCTTTCGGTATAGTTGATATTCATCCAGTTTTCCGGCCCCGCGGGAACATCGTTCCAGTCCTTGCAGGCCACGCGGCAGGCACTGCATCCGGTGCAGCGGGTCTGATCGAAGTAAAATCCTATCTGCATGGTATGTCCTCTACGCCTTCTCGACTTGAACCAGGGACGTGTTCAGAGCACTCGCCCCGCCACCCGAGAAAACATCTCGGGTCAAGGTATTCGCACAGCCGCCCCGGTCGATGCCGTTCTCGTCCGGTGCATACCAGGCACCCTCGAAAATACTGACCACACCGGGTATGATCCGCTCGGTCACCCAGGCCTCGATGGCCACCCGGCCACGATCATTGTAAACGTAAATTTCGTCTCCCGTCTGAATCCCTCGGGAAGCAGCGTCCGTTGTATGGATCCAGGCCCGATGGGGTTCGACTTCTCGGAGCCATTCCACCTTGTAAAGCTCCGAATGCACCCGGTTCTTGGGATGGGGTGTCAGCAACTGGAGGGGATACGTTTCATGAAGGGGATCGAAAGGGTCTTCGGCCGTGCGCATGTACTTGGGAATCGGCGGACACTCGGGGTGATTCATGTCCGCCACACGCTGGGAAAAAATCTCGATCTTTCCCGATTGGGTCGGAAAGGGATGTTTCTCGATATCTTCGATTTGCTCACTGAAGGCCACGATGGGTTTCTCCAGCTTGACCCGATGAATGCCTTCCCGCTTGAACTTCTCGTAATCGGTGATGAGGGGAGCGGTTTCCGGGTTCTTTTCCACGAACAGCTTGAGCGTCTCGGCTTCGTCAAACTTTTGAAAGTCGTCCACCCCCAGGCGATCGGCCAGCAGGTCGACAATCTCCAGATCGGACTTACACTCGCCGATGGGGTCGATGGCCCGGTTGACAAAGGTGAAATACGGGCCCGACGGCCAGGGCCGGGTCAGGTCACTGCGCTCGGCGGCGGTGGTCACCGGCAGAACGATATCTGCGTATCGAGCGGTGGCGGTGAGAAACAGTTCGTTGACGGCCAGGAACGGCAATTTTTTCAAAGCTCGGTGGGCCTTGTTGCTGTTGCCGGTCTGATTCACGTAATTATTGCACATGGACCACATCATTCGGATATCCGCAGGATACCCCCCGGCCTTGCCCTGGAGTATGGCGTCCCAGAGTTTGTTGATGTGCACTCGCATGATGGTGCGCTCTCTAATATCGAGCGTCCCCTTTATCTTCGGGCCTGTCATCTCCACCGGGTTTCTCCCTGGGGGGATGGCGGACATGCGAAACATGTGCCCGATGGGAATGCCCATCAGGCCGCCGGCGGCGCTCCCACCGGGCCGACCCACGTTTCCGGTCATGGTGCAGAGCGTGGCTGCACACCGGTTATACTGCTCGCCCATGGCGCTTCTGGCCGGCCCCTGGCAGTCCATCAAGGCCGCAGGTTTGGTAACGGCATATTCCCGTGCCAGTCGTTCGATGACGTCGGCATCGACACCGGAGATCTCCGACGCCCAGGCCGGGGATTTGTCGATACCGTCTTCGGCTCCCGTAACGTAGTCTTTGAACTTGTCAAATCCCACCGTGTACTTGTTCAGAAACGTTTGATCGTAAAGCCCTTCCCGGATCATCACATTGGCCATGGCCACCATGACCGCCGTGTCCGTGCCAGGATTAATCGGAATCCACTGGTCCGCCACGGTAGCGGCCGTATCGTGGTAGCGCGGGTCCACGGCAATAATTCTCGCCCCGTTTTCCCGGGCCCGGATCAAATGATACATGGTATTGGTGCCGGAAATCATTCGCGCCGGGTCCCAGCCCCACAGAATAATCAGCTTCGAATTCATCAAATCTTCACGGCTATTGCCCACCATGACACTTCCGTACTGAACCAGAGAGGCCCAGACCGCGCCTTCCGATGAAATGTTGCCATAATGAGTCGTAAAACCACCGAATTGGTTCAACAACCGGCTTGCCGCGAATCCGCCGTTGTGAAACCCGCCGAGATACCCGCCGCCGGTGGACAAAAAGATGCTTTGATTGCCGTCAGTGTTTTTGACTTCCTTTAATTTTCCGGCCAGCGTGTCCAGGGCCTCGTCCCAGGAAATCCGTTGGAATTTACCCTCTCCCTTTGGCCCCACCCGCTTGAGGGGGTATTTGAGTCGCTCCGGGTGATGGACGTATTGCCGGTAAGCACGGCATCGCAGGCAAGTCCGGAGCTGTTCGGGCTCTTTGGCATCATCTCCTTCAATACGGACAATCCGATTGTCCTTCACGTGAAGCCTCAGGGGACATCTGCCGCCACAGTCAAAGGTGGACGTTGCCCGGACGATTTTCACCGCCTCATCGCCTCTATCAGCTACTGGTGTTGTCATGGATGTCTCCTTCAACGGTACCGCCATAATATTCCGTGATGATCAGCCCCCGCCAGTCGATCATCTGCTCTTTGATCGGAACAGCAACAGGCGCCGCCGCATGGATGGCCACCTCCATGGTGGATAAATCATACCGGCTTCGCGCCGAGTGTTAATCTTTACCACATTAACCCCGGAATCCAAATAAGAATTTTTTTGACTTAATTTCGAATGCTGAAGCTCCCACCGATTAATAAACAAGTAATAAAAATAATTGGATAAATATAGCGAACGATATAAGAAATATCAAGATATTCACGAAACGCTTCTGAAACATTACCTCATGCGCTGTAAGTCCGGACGGCGGACATTTGAGTTGTCTCTAAAATCTTTTATCGCGTGCTTGACACAGACTAATCGACGTATTACAATGTCTGACATGAAAACAGCCACACTGACCATACGAATAGACGACAACCTTAATAAACTTCTGGATGAAGCCGCAAGAAAATCAGGGCGCAATCGGAGTGATATTGCCCGTGAGGCACTTCGTCGCCAGTTGCGACTCAGCCAGTTTGAGACCATCCGAAAGCGCATTATGCCACTTGCTGAAGCGCGTGGTTTTCTGACCGATGATGATGTGTTTTCCCAGATCTCATGAGGGTTTTCCTTAGGGAAATCCTGTTATCCCACGAGCTGATTATCTCAGAGCCCCTATTGGAGGAGGTAAGCCGAGTTCTCAAGACTAAGTTTGGCGCCGGTTCGGATATGGTCGAAACCGTTATCCTTCTCCTCAAACAAGACACGATTCTTTCCCAACCAAGTGAGACTTTAGATCTGCCGATCCACGACAAAGACGATTTGGTGATATTGGCAAGTGCCTTAGCCGGAAAAGCGGATGTATTGGTTACCGGTGACAAGGAACTCTTGGCGCTTGGATCGCTTAAAGCGCTTGAAATAATCACGCCAAGGCAGTTCTGGGAGAAAATTGTGGGCCAATATCAAGATGGTTGAGTGTGACGCTAGTTTTGAAAATATCGGCTATCTTTTCGCCTTTAATCTTTACCACATTAACCCCGGAATCCAAATAAGAATTGTTTTGACTTAATTTCACGCGATCTTTTTAAAGCTCCTGTAGGCTGCCTCTATCGTAAAGTCGATATCTTCATCCGTCATGGCAGTCGATGCATACAGATGCCCCTGTGGCGACACCAGAACCCCTTCATTGAGCATATGCATATGAAACTCAGCGAGGTGAGCCATGGAATCGGCCGTCATGCCGTCAAAGCTTTCTCGATACGTGAGAAACGGCTTGTCAGCCAGTGGAAAAACGTGTGTCAGCGAAGCCGTGCCGTTTATGGCTGCCGGGCAATTTACGTTTTTGGCGGCTTCAACAAGGCCGGCGCGTAAATGATCTCCCTGTTTTTCCAGTCGGTTAAAAACGTCCGGTGTCAGCAAGGACATGGATGCACAGCCGGCCGACATCGACACTGGATTTGAAGAAAACGTTCCGCCAAAGAAAACAGTGGCAGGCCCTGCTGACCCATCGAAAACATCCATGATCTCCTTTTTCCCACCCAGGGCGCCAATCGGGAATCCACCGCCTATTATTTTACCCATTATGGTCAAATCAGGCGTCACCCCCAACACACCCTGTGCACCACGATAACCGACTCGCAGGGAAATGACCTCATCAAAGATCAGCACAATTCCAAGCCGCGTCGTTTCTTCACGCAACATGGCAAGATATTCTGCGGTCAACGGTTTACAGGCCAAGCGCGCCGGGATTGGATCTACAATGACGGCAGCCAGCTCATCGCCGTGGCGTCTCAATACGGTCCGGCTCGCTTCGACATTGTTCGGGGACATGACAACCGATAGGTCCAGAACCGCCTGGGGGGTGCCCTTGTCAAGCGGAACGGTGACGGGCGCATCCTCCGGCCCCCAGTTTTCAGGGGTTGCGGTAAAGGAGTGCTGGACAAGATCAAACTGGCCGTGATACCCCCCTTCTATCTTGGCAATCTTGGGACGCCCCGTATAAGCCCGGGCAGCCTTGACACCGAACAAAACCGCTTCGGTACCTGTGTTTCCAAATATGATTCTTTCAACACTCGGAATCCGATCAATAAGCAGTTCGGCAAGCTCAAGGGTGCTTTCCGACGGCATGGTTGAGCAGGTAAAACTGTGAATCTGCCGGGTTGCCGCCTTTAAGATCGCAGGGTGTGCATGTCCGTGTATAAGGGCGGAAAAATTATTGACAAAATCGATACGCGATACACCATCCACATCCATAATGCGGCAGCCATCGGCATTGTCGGCATAAACAATATAGGGCTTATGCGAGACGGGATGGCGTTGGGAACCTCCTGGGAATGATTTGAAGGCCCTTTCAAATAGTTTTGCAGACTTTGAATTTGAATCCGGATACATGGTCTTTCTCCTGTGTTGCTATGATTAGATAAATTAGCAAGCTGTCTGTTTTTTAGCTTTAAATACGGCTGATGGCGCGAAGCGTTTTAAGGACTTGAATCCTTCGGCTTCGGCTTGATCACCGTATTTTTCACGAAGTTCATCCACGGGGCCGACATCCAGGGCAAACATAGGGCAGGCCTCAACGCAAATGGTTTGCTGCCCCTGGTCCAGCCGCTCCAGGCACAGGTCGCATTTTTGCATCCGGGCATCCGGCTCGGGCCCGAACTGCGGCGCGTCCCACGGGCAGGCCTTCAGGCATTTTTGGGGGCATTCGCCGGCGCCCACACATTTTTCCCGGTCCACAACCACAATCCCGTCGGCCTCGCGCTTGGCAATGGCGTCTTCGGGACAGGCCTGAATACACGGTGGGGTTTCGCATTGATAGCAGGGCGAGGCCAGGTAGGCGGCAAAAAGATTCGGGTACGTGCCACGCTCGATTCCGATAAGGCGCATCAGGCTTGCCGGGCCTGCGTCGATGTCGTGCCAGTCCTTGCACGCCACTGCGCAGGTGTGACAGCCGGTGCAGCGGGTCTGATCAAAAAAGATTCCCATTTGAGGCATTATTTTTCCTCCTGTTGGTCTGACCGCGATCGTTCTACCTGAACCAGGGCGCTGTTCATCGACAACGCGCCGCCCGGGGAATGATCGCTGCCGGTCAACACGTTGGCACATCCGCCGGTGTCCACACCGTCTTTATCCGGTGAATACCAGGCCCCCTGAAAAACGTTGACAACGCCGGGCATAATGCGCTCGGTGACCTTGGCCGGTATGCGGATTCGGCCCCGATCGTTGAAGACATCCACCATATCGCCCTGGGCAATGTCTCGAGATGCGGCGTCCACAGGGCTGATCCACACACCGTGGGATTCGATTTCCTGCAGCCATGGCACCATTTCAAGTGCGGAATGCGTGCGGGCCTTGGCATGGGCGGTTAAAAGCTGCAGCGGGTATTTGGCCGCCAGCGGTGCATCATAATGTTCATCGTGGCCCAGATATTGGGGGATGGAAGGAATACGGGGATTTTCCATTTCAGCGATGTGTCCGCAGTCGATTTCGACTTTTCCGGACAGGGTGGGAAAGGGATTGTTTTCCGGATCGCGAATCTGCTCTTTGAAAGCAACGATGGGTTCCGGCAATTTGACCTTGCGCACACCGTCTTGCTTCATGGCATCGAAAT
>JAFDDL010000530.1 GCA_019310865.1 Deltaproteobacteria bacterium
AGGGATTTCTCTTTGACGCCCTGGCTGAGCGAAATATCGCCCTCGCGCAGCTGAGCAACATCAATATCGTCGTACTGAAAAATCTTCAGCATATCGTCTCGGAAATTAAGGGAAGCATTTTGTATCGTATCGGCGGGCTGAATTTGCTCGGTGAGCCCACAGATCAGGCCACCATCGAAATCATGCAAAAGACCGGTGTCCTGGAACCGATTCCCTCCCGGGTGGAAACGGATCATCGGCTCAAAGGCACCAAGCGTATTATCGTCGGCAAGGGAAATGTGTATGTCGGCAAGGGTCGAAAGGACGGTCGCAGCATTCTGGTCATTCCCGCATTTTCCAGCTCAAGCGAGTCGACCAGCCTCATTGAATACCTGCTATTGCTCAATATCGGATTTAAGCAGGATGTCCCCCTTGCTGCGAAAACCAAGGCCTTGGGAGGCAAGTACGAAAATCTCAAGAACATTGTTCTGGAAAATTCGGTTAACTGGGATGACGGTTTTCTGGAGATGGTTCCCATGGATGAACTGTTTGGCCGGTCGGCCGAGAAAATCGGCGAGGCTATCGTTTCCAAACAGCAATTTACATAGCAACGTCATTTCAGAAATCGGAGGAATTAGCCATTTATAGATGGGCACTAGAAGCGGTTTCAAAGCCTTAGCTCATGTTCAAGGGCAAGGCCGCAGCTTTTTTTCAACCGCAGGCATACAAGTCGTATTCCGAGGATTGAAAAAAAGCGAGAACGCCGCCATTGGGCATGAGATGAGGTTTTGAAGCCGCTTCTAAAATGAGGAGAAAATGATCCGCTTCGTCCGCTCGATCATTTTTTCATAATAGGTGCTGTTGCGCTGGACATAGTAGTTGGTTTCGATTTGTCGCCGGCCCTGCTGAGCATTTTTAATAAAGGTCTCGAGCTTTCGCGGGGAGTTGAAGCGCCGCACGAACAATTCGCCCCAGCTGTTTAAGTAAATCACGCCGAAATCATTGATATTCTTTTCATAATAAGCCCGCTCGAAACTAACCACCACCAGCAGCTTTACGATCCGTTCCTTTTTCAGGTACAGGGAAAGCTCATCGTCAAATGCGGAAAGGGCTCCCATAAATCGGCTGAGCTTTCGGCTCAGGTTTAGAATTTCCTGCAAGGTGACGCTCGAGGCGTTGGGCTCCATGCGAATTTTGTTGGGTTCGAAAAGGTCGTTCCATACGATAAATGCAACGACAACCAGTAGTTCGGTGTTGGATACCAACGGTGTTTTTTTGTTGTTACCGGCAAACAGCTGCCACTGGTCGTCTTTCAATTGAAGGGTCAGATAGGGAAGATTCAGAGCGGCAATGGGTTTTTGGAGGATTTGAACCTTGTTTTCCTTCTTCTGGTAGGTGGTCAGAATTTTTCGGCCGATGATGGTAAAATCCTGCTGGTTGATTTTTTCGATAGCAACGGCGTGGCTGGATGAAATTTCCTGGTAACTTTTGAGCATCAGTCGAAACAATCGGTTTCCCAGATTGATCTGGGCGTTAAAATCCCATCGAGCAAACCGGCTCAAGCGTATCCTTTTGCGAATATCAATGGCATGATCCTTTAAAAACTGTTTGGCCAACCGGTTTTTCAGCGGAAACTGGTTGCTCTGGGGTCTGAATTCGCATCTGAGGTAAAAACACTCCTTCAAGAGCGTTAGGTTTTTCGGGTCGTTTTCAGCATCGTAGGAATCGAGAATGGTGGTCATGGTAAATACGCTCGGGTCCGGAAACAGTTCTTCACTCTCAGTGCAAAGCACCGCCCCTCGAAAGAGGTTGCATGTGGGTACCGGCTGCGAGGTGTCTAAAAGCATCTTGACCTGAACCATTTTAATGATGGATTTCAGGGGGCTTGTCAGGGATTTGTTCAGCTGCCATAATGCGGCGCCGAAATACTCGGTCTGATCCACGGCCGCCAGGTCACCCAGGTCGATGACATCATAATGGGCCCAGGGGCTGCGTTCGATTTCCTTCAGGGCCTGTTGATATTCCAACGGCTGATATTTTTCAGAATCATAACAGAGCCACCACAGGGGTATTTTGCCGCAGATCATGATGCAGGTCCGGTAGAACTCCTCCTTGAGCAGGTTTCGCTGGGTGCTTCCGGAGCTTTCCGTATCAACGCTTCCAAACCGATTCATTCGAATATCGGTCAAATCGGATATGAAGAAAAAAACGTGCATTTTCAAATTCATATCCATCCAGTCCTTGATTAGATTCACCTTCTGATGAAGCTGGCGCCAGGCCGATTCAGAAAAATTGGTTTTATCGCAGCACACCCATATGTCACAGTCGGAACCCGGTGTTTGTCCGGTGCTTCCCACGCTGCCGATGGTATACAACCCCTGAATGACGATAAATCTGGATCCGGTTCGCAAGAGCGACCGTGACGCCTTGATTCCGAAAATGCGCTGGAAAGCCGGTTCTCGATGTCGAATTTCCCGTTCGATGTCCACATTGAAAACCTTGAAGGGGCTTTCAAGATCCGCCACATACCCCGGGCAGTCCTCATGATTGATACTCAGCAGCCATGGCAGCAGGTACAATACCGCCTCTCCGGCCTTTGGCGAAAGTTCCGTAAAGACCTGTTTGCGAAACCGGCTATAGGCTTGGAATGTCTGCTTGTTCCGGGCAAGTATTGGCTGAATCATCATTAGTTTCTCTTGAATTAATTCCCAATCATCCTATAATTACTTAAGTGGGGACCGTCAAATGGGGACGTTCGTCAGATTATAAGTTTCCGACAAGAAACTTATAATCTGACGAACGTCCCCACTGACCCACATGCTAAATAAGCAGCAATAAGGGGTCTTCATTCTTGTTATTTGTCAAGAATGAAGACCTGACCCCTCTGCGAGCCCTAAACAGGAACGGTTCATGAAGGCGCCCAAACGGATTGATTGTCACAAATGCCGGCATTATTATGTCACCTGGGATAAGCGGTTCCCTCACGGGTGCCGCGCAATGAAATTCAAAAGCAAGGTGTTGCCGTCTGCGACGGTCATGGATAGCTCAAAACGACCCTGCATGCTGTATGGTGCCAAACCGCAAAAACAGGCATCTACCGATCAAAAGTAGCTGGCATTATGTCAGAAAACTGCGCATGCATCAAGAATGTATTGCAGGGACGTTCTTCAGATTATAAGTTTCTGTGAAAAAGATCCATTTCATAGTGGGGACGTCCATTAAATTATAAAATTCTATATCGTTTTTAAAGAATTTTATAATTTAATGGACGTCCCCACTGGGATACTTATAATCTGAAGAACGTCCCTGTCGGACACACTGACCCTATCGGAATACGCTATGGCTACCATTGAAATCAGATTGTTTGCCACGCTGGCAAAACATATGCCTGCAGGGAATGAGAATTATCCCATTGAGCCGGGACTCACCGTCGGTGAGCT
>JAFDDL010000038.1 GCA_019310865.1 Deltaproteobacteria bacterium
GCGATATCAGGTGATGACTGAAATAGAGAAGTAACCTGATGAGTTGTGCAATTGATAATGGTTGCAGCAGAATGGGAAGCCCCCCTGTGTTATTGTTGTGAAATAGAAAATGCGATATGATGCTCAAAATAAAAAATATGATTCCTGATGAGTTTGACGTCGCAGACGGTATTATCCAATCCGCTTTTGGTCGTACAAACAGTATGAGGGAAGAGATTCAGATTTTTTATGATTCCCAACCGGATGGTTTGTTTATCGCCTACATAAAAGAAAAAGCGATTGGAACCGGAGCCATTGTAGACTATGGAACTTATTCATTTATTGGGATGATGAACGTTTTAAAAGAGCATCAGAGAAAAGGATATGGGCGGATCATATTTGATCATCTCCTGCGGTGGGGAGGAAAAATCAAGACGCCTCTGATTTATCTTGACGCGTCTGATATGGGGCGGGGTTTATATGAACAGCGCGGTTTTAAAGCACTGGATAAATCTATTGATTATCAAATCAATTCTATGCCGGACCGTTTAACAATTCCCAATCGGTACGGGATACGAATTATTGAATTATCCGATTTGGATGATCTAGTGGATTTTGACAAACCGTTTTTTGGAGGGAACCGAAGAGAAATCCTAAAAAATATGATACGGGTATCACCGCCTCGAGGATTTATCGCCTTTGAAAACTGCAAAATTAGTGGATATATTATTGCCCGGTCACAAGAGATCGGTCCCTGGATCGCGAAAACCCCCGATGTAGCCGAGACACTTTTGCAGGTCGCTTTGACCCTTCCCTATGAAAGGAATCCTTCTATCGTTGTGCCGGAATCCAATAAAATGGTCATTAATATTTTAAAACGACATCAATTCGAAAAAAAAGCCATAAACACACACATGGTTTTGGGGTCAAATCAAGCGATATCCGATCGGCAATCAATTTTCGCTCAAATTGGTCATGGTTTGGGATAGAAAAGAAATGATGAATTGGAGAAGAACCTAATTTTAAGATATCCCGAATGGGAGGCGGCATGATTACGTTTACATTAAACGGCCGGAAGGTTGAATTTACCGGTGATGAGAAGATGTCTCTTTTGACATTCCTTCGTGAAGAGGAAGGCATTACGTCCGCTAAAGATGGTTGTTCCGGTCAATCCACCTGCGGTGCGTGTCTGGTGGAGGTAGGCGGCAAGGCAGCCCTGGCTTGCTCCACGCCTATGCGCAAAATAGCGGACAAAGCAGTAGTTACCTTGGAAGGAATGCCTGAGAGCCTGCTGCGAACCCTGGGACGTGCTTTCGTCTCCAGGGGCGCTGTACAGTGTGGATTCTGCACTCCCGGCTTTCTGACCCGGACCAAGATCCTGCTGGGAAAAAATCCCAACCCGACCCGTCAAGAAGTTGTCAAGGCCATACGGTCTCACCTTTGCCGCTGTACGGGTTACGTCAAGATCGTGGATGCCGTGCTTGAAGCTGCCGCCGCTCTGCGTGAAGGTCGGGAGATTGCCTTTGAAGACAGGGCCGGAATCGGTGTCTCCAGTCCCAAATACAAGGCCTTCGAACTTGCCGTCGGCCGTAAACTCTTTGTCGACGACCTGCGCTTCGACGGCATGGTTCACGGTGCCCTGCGTTTCAGTGACCATCCGCGTGCCAGAGTTCTTTCCATCGACGCGGATGAAGCCGGTAAAGCCCCCGGCGTTATCCGGATATTCACCGCCGGGGACATTCCCGGCGAACGCAACATTGGTGCAGTCGTTCCGGACTGGCCGCTCATGATCAGGGTTGGGGAAACCACCCGTTACATCGGCGACGTGCTCGCCGGTGTAGTGGCCGAAACCGAAGCCCAGGCCCATAAGGCTGCCAAGCTGATACACGTCGAATACGAAGTTCTTGAACCACTGACGGATATGGCCAAAGCCGAGACAAGTCCTGTCAAAATCCATGAGGACGGCAACTTGCTGTTCTCTAAGACCATCCGCCGGGGGGAGCCTGTGGAAACAGTGCTGGCCGGGTCCGCGCATGTGGCCAGGGGTGTTCTTGAAACTCAGATGGTGGACCACGGTTTCCTCGAACCTGAGTCCTGCGTGGCGATACCCTTAAAAGATGGCGTGCACGTTTATTCCCAGAGCCAGGGCATTTATAAAGATCACGATGATATTGCTTCTCTTCTTGGATATCCCCTGGAAAAGCTGGTGGTGACTTCGGTGGACTGCGGTGGTGCCTTCGGGGGGAAAGAAGACTTGACTGTGCAGGGCCATGCCGCGGTGTACTGTCATCATCTGGGCAGGCCTGTGAAAGTCAGTCTGTCCCGGCCCGAATCCATCCGCATGCATCCAAAACGCCATCCCATGCGCCTGGATTATGCTCTGGGTTGCGATGAAAACGGCAAGCTTCCCGCCCTTAAAGCGGTCATTATAGGTGACACCGGCGCTTATGCATCGATGGGTCCTGCGGTGATGGGACGCGCCGCCGGACACGCCACCGGCGCATACTATGTGCCCATCGTGGATATCGCGGCCAAGGCCGTCTATACCAACAACATCCCCGCCGGCGCAATGCGCGGTTTCGGCACCAACCAGGTCACCTTCGCCATGGAAACTATGGTTGAAGAACTGTGTGAAATGGGCGGCTTCGACTCCTGGCAGTTCCGCTATGACAATGCACTGGACACCGGTCTGATGACCGCCACCGGCCAGGTGCTCGGGGAGGGTGTGGAGCTGAAGAGGACGCTGCTGGCCGTCAAGGATGCCTATGAAAAGGCAGATTATAAAGGTCTTTCCCTGGGTATGAAAAGCTGCGGCTATGGCACTGGCATAGTGGAAGTCAGCAAGGTCACGATCGAGGTCCTGCCGAACGGTAAATTGATCTTAAATCACGGCTGGATCGAGATGGGCCAGGGCATCCACACCGTGGCCCGGCAAATCCTGTGCGAAACGGCGGGGTTGGACAATTGTGAGTTGATTGATATCAAGGTGACCACTGCTTCGGCGGCTATCGGCGGTACAACCTCCGCCAATCGAGGCACCCTGCTCCTTGGCCGTTCCATCATCGATGCAGGCCTGAAGCTGAAAAAGGACCTTGAGACCCATTCCCTTGAAAAGTTGGCAGGACGTATTTATGAGGGCAAATTTGTCTGTGACTACACCCACGCCGAGGGCGAGCCCGGCAAGATTGTTTCTCATATCGCTTACGGTTTCGCAACTCACCTGGCGATCCTGGACGAAAAGGGCGGCGTGGATACCATCTATGCGGCCCATGATTCAGGCCGGGTTATTAACCCATTGCTTTTTGAGGGGCAAATCGAGGGAGGTGTGGTTATGGGTCTCGGTTATGCGCTAAGCGAAAAAGTACCGCTGGAGGACGGCCGCCTGACCTCTGACAAATACATTTCTCTCGGCATTCCCAAGTTGGCTAAAGTTCCGCGAATTGTTCCCATCGCTGTGGAGGGGGATCATCCCGAGGGCGCCTTCGGCGCCAAAGGTGTCGGCGAGGTTGTATGCATCCCAACGGCCCCGGCCATTGCCAACGCTTTCTACCGGTACGATGGTATCAGGCGGTACGCGCTGCCCTTGAAGCCTCCTAATCGCTAACTTAAGGTAAAAACAACGATGAGATGTTTAAAGATCTCGGAGCCTTGCCATCATCCATGACGATTAAATACCGAAAAGGACCTTAAGAAGCGCTTGACAAATATATTTAGTATATATATACTATATAAAGAAATTTAAAAGGTTAGATCAATGAAACCTGATTATTTTAGTTTAGCAGGAAAAAGAGCGGTTATTACCGGTGCAAGCAGGGGAATTGGAGCAGCCATTGCTGAGGCTTTTGCAGTCTATGGAGCTGAAGTTGCTTTGGTGAGCAGGAAGTTAGAAGGCCTTCAGGATGTGGCGGCCAAGATCACAAAATCAGGCGGAAAAGCGATTCCTTTTCAGGCAAATGTTAAAGAGATATCTGAATTGCCAAAACTTGTAGAAAACATAATTGCTAAATTCGGCCAAATTGATATTTTAGTAAATAACGCCGGGGGTAATCCTGCTATCGGGCCGGTATTAGATACGAAAGAACAGGCATGGGACAAGCTGTTTGATCTGAACCTTAAAGGCGTTTTTTTCCTCAGTCAGTTAGTTGGAAAACAGATGATCGGAACTGGCGGAGGTTCCATTATTAACATGTCATCCAATAGGGGGGTAAGGCCGGGTGCGACCGGCATCGGTCCTTATGCAATAAGTAAAGCAGCCGTTTTGATGCTGACAAAGGTAATGGCTTCGGAATGGGGACAATTCAATATTCGAGTTAATTGCATTGCACCTGGTTTAGTTAAGACAAAGTTTAGCCAGGCCCTTTGGTCAGACCCGAGTTATTTGGAAGACACAATATCGCTTCAACCGATAAATAGAATTGGAACTCCGGAAGATATCGTTGGGGCTGCAATTTATCTGGCCGGTGAAACATCAAGTTACATGACAGGCGAGACTATCCTTATAGATGGGGGCCGCTTGATTTGATCGAGGCAAAAAGACGGAGCAAACATTTTTTTTAGGGGGGTACATGATAATCGATTTTCATACTCATCTCTTTCCGCATATGATTGCAGAAGATGTTCTGGCAGATGTTGAAGAGAATACCGGACTCCCAGCAAAAGCTCTGGGCACAAAAGAAGATATTAGGGACCATATGGACAGTTCGGGAACTGATGTTTCAATTGTTTTGGCTGCTGCGCCCGAACCAAAATTTGTAAAAAAGACAAATGACTGGTTGCTTTCAATTCAGGATGAGAGAATACAGTTTTTTGGCACTGTCCTCCCGGGACTAGAGGGCTGGGAAGAAGAACTCATGCGGCTGAAAAAAGAGAGCGTAAAAGGTATTAAATTTAATGCACTCTTTCAAAATATCCGGCCGGATGATGAAGAGATGTTCCCAATTTATGAAAAAATGATGGAAGAAAATATGATCGCTCTCTTCCATGCCGGCGCATCTTACAAGGATCGAAATCATCCCGAGAAAATTTTGGCAACTCCTAAGCGTATTTCCAAAGTAGTTGACACATTTCCCGATTTGAAGGTCATTGCTGCACATTTCGGGGGGAACCACGTATTGGACCAAATGAAGGAACATCTTTTGGGTAAAAATGTCTATTTTGATACATCATATCCACCCGATGTCTACGCCCTTGATCCAAAATTAGTAACAAGTATTGTCCATAAACATGGATCAGAGCGAATATTGTTTGGAACCGACTACCCCTGGGAGACGCAAACACGCGGGATTCAATACATCCGCTCCCTGGGTCTTACCGAAAAGGAAGAGAGTTTAATTTTAGGCGAAAATGCGTATAACCTTTTATTTGAGACCGGCAATTAGGTCTATATTTTGAACGCGGCTATGAATCCGTACTATTCATAATAATTTTTGAAAGGAAAGTATAATCATGGAATTTGTGTTGAGCCTTCTTACAGAAGAACAAAGAATGATTAGAGAATCAGTTATAGAAATGAGCAAAGGTAAGCTGGGTCAGCTTGAAGAAGAGGTGGGAGAAACGAACATAGTAAACAGGGATATCCTGAATTTTCTGGCCGATCATGACCTGTTGGGTCTTACTGTGCCAGGTGAATATGGGGCTGGACCTGAGAAGATGTCCTTAGTTTCATTCTGTCTGGTTCGTGAAGAACTTGCCAAAACCTGTCCAAATGCTGAACTCATATTTACGATGCAGGGTCTTGGCGCCGGTCCGATTGTGTGTGCCGGAAACAGAGAACAAAAACAGGCCTATTTGCCTACGGTTGCTTCCGGGAAAAATATTTTTACAATAGCCCTTACTGAGCCGGAAGGAGGCAGTGATGTCGCCAGCTTCCAGACCCAAGCTGTTAAAGAGGGAAATGAGTATATTCTTAATGGGAGCAAGACTTTTATTTCCATGGCGCCTGATGCAGATGTATACACGGTTTTTGCCAAAACTGATCCTGATAAAGGTGCCAAGGGCGTTACCGCATTCATAGTGGAAAAAGGCTTTAAAGGCTTTGTCCCTGGTGAGCGGTTAGACCTGGTTGCTGCACATCCCATAGGAAGTATTTATTTCGACGGGTGCCGCGTGCCGGAAGCCAACAGATTAGGAGAAGAGGGAGAAGGTTTTAAGATAGCAATGCAGACGTTGGATTTCTTTCGAACGACCGTAGGAGCATGCGCAGTCGGTTTTGCCCAGGCAGCTTTAGATGAAGCCATAAAATATGCTAAACAGAGAGAAGCTTTTGGGCAGCCAATATCAAAATTTCAACTCATCCAGGCAAAGCTGGCAGATATGGCAACCAAGGTAAGCGCGGCAAGGCTTTTAGTGTTTCGATCAGCCTACTTAAAGGATAGCGGTAGGGAACGGGTCACTAAAGAATCATCAATGGCCAAGCTCTTTGCCACTGAAAGCGCTCAAGAGGTGATTGATCAAGCCGTGCAGATCCATGGAGGTTACGGGGTTTGCAAGGGATATCTGGTTGAAAAACTCTACAGGGAAATACGCGCCCTTCGTATCTACGAAGGCACTTCCGAGATACAACATCTGGTTATCGCCAGCCAGCTATTGAGGGAGTAATTGCAGCCGATGAGGTTTTTAATATGTTTAGGAATCTGATTGGGGTTTATTGAAAGGAGAAAAAGAGATGTGCAACTTTTGTGTTAAGCATGCTGATGGCGGAAAGTGGTATGAAATGGCTCAGAATTATGCAATGAAAATGTATAGTTATCAGAAGGAAGAGGCCAGAAAAAAACGAGCCGATTTCATAGAAAAAAAAAGAGCTGAAGTAAAAGAGATGACGGCCAAAGGAGAAATTGTTGAAAACGGGAAAGGATGGTATGTCGATTCATCAGGAGAATTTTATTTAATGCCGGGACAACCGGTAGATTTGGATATCATGCTGGCGGATTTAGTCCAGGAAGTAACGGACGCCACCAGCCTGGGTTCAGAAGACCTCCCTTTTATAAAGAAGAAAGTGAATAGTTTTGGCTCCAAGTACCATATGAACCATGTAGTTAGTTACAAGGAAGCAGAGAAGGTGCTGGAAATGGCCTGGCCGGTTGCATTGATGGACTGTATTTGCCGCCGGGAGCGACGTGGTATGTACAATGATCCCAATGCCCGTATGTGCTTTGCCCTTGGTGTAGGACTCTATAAATACGAGCGCTGGCCAGAGACTTTCCGAGGTTTGACCTTCCTCTCGGTTAAGGAAGCAAAGGAAAGACTGGAATATGTACATAAGAAAGGGTGCGTGCATTCCTTGACTACGTTCAATATACCATACGTCGGAGGACTGTGTAATTGTGAATCCCCGACCTGTCTCGGGATTCGTGGACGTATGGATTACGACCTGGACATCTATTGCAAAGGTCATGAAGTCGCACTTCCAGTTAGAGAAAACTGTACCGGATGCGGTGAATGTGTCCAATACTGTCAGTTTGGAGCGCTCGCTGTAAGTCGCAGTGTCAACAAGCTTACAATCAACTTACAGAAATGCTTTGGCTGTGGTCAATGTGCGGAGCACTGCTCTAATTCAGCCATAAAAATGATAGAAAAAAGTAGAATGGTAGGCATTAAAGACAGTTGGTAATATATTGAGGCTTTACAAAAGGAGATTGTTATGATTATGGAAGTTCTTATCAATAAAGATAAGTGTACGATACCTTTGAATTGTCGCAAGTGTTTAGAGGTATGCCCTCAGTGTATTTTTCAACTCTATCCAACCGGAATAAAGAAATTTGAAGAAATTCCACCGGAAAATTGGCACCTGCGCGCTTCCTACCAGGATCTTTGTGCGGGATGTATGGAGTGTGTCAAGGCATGTCCTCAAAACGCTATTAGAGTGAGACCTCTTAAAAATCATAACAAGGAGGTGTGTACAGCATGAATAAGAAAATTTCATACAGCTTGAGCGATGAATTGATGGTGATATTGGAACAAGAGTTTTTGATTGATCAATTAGTAATTCGATATAAGAAAACTTTGGAAGATTCAGAAGAGGCTCAAAAAGGAGATATTGATAAAGAGCTTTTTGGAACATTCGGCCGTAAACTGGCGGACCGGCTCTGCGAACTGGAATTAGGCTATCGTGATCGAAGTGCCGAAATTCTGTATAAGGTTGCACAAAAAACCGGACATAATTTTCCATCTATCCAGCAGCGTTTACTGGAGATGGCCTATCTGGCAATTATGAATAAGAACAAGCTCCGGTTTCAGGAAATATCATTTAAACGATTGGCTTATGAGGTCAACTTTTGCGTACTCAATAAACAGTTGGCAGAAGAGATAAGCCCTGAGGTTGCCGGCAGGATTCCATGCCGCCATCTATGCATGGAGCTCAACAGAAAGATTTGCGAAAACACTGATATCGGGGGTGTGGCAAGAGTAAATATGCCTTCAATGATATCAGGTGAAAAAGGGTGTTGTATTTTTTCAACTGAAATGACTTTGGAAGAACAGTTGAGACTGTCCGGCAGGTAAAATAAAACTGAAAAAAAATATTAAAGGAGCTTATTACAATGAAAATTAAAAAAATTCCCAGAATCGGAATTGCTGTCAAGGATCTCGAAAAAGCAAAGGATTTTTTCATTAATGTTCTTGGGGCAACAAAAGGGATTGTCTACCAGAAAGATGAAACAGAACACTACGACTTTGTCGAAGACGAAATTCCTGAAGAGGGTCTTAAGTCATATTATGTAACCTTGGGTGGACTCCAGATCGAGCTTATGGCTCCTACGGATGAGGACGGGAATATTGCCACCTTCATCAAGAAGAGAGGGGAAGGTCTGATGAGCATCATTCTTCAAGTCGATGATCTTGATGAGAGTATTGAGTACATGAAATCCAAAGGAGTCAGGATCGTGGGTGAGATGTTGGACCATCACCTGCAAGTCGGAAATGAAAAGGTTCATACCCCTTACTGTTTCATCCATCCCAAAGATTTTTTTGGACTCATGGTAGAACTAAACATCAGGTAGATAAACGGAAAGAGGCGATATTTTAGATAGATTGGTTTAAAATAGAAAAATGAAAATAAAAATTGGCCATAGCGAATGGAAGGAAGTTATTTTATTCGAACCGCCGCCGAGAACAGTCATTCTGAGCGACGGGTCTATCTGGCATTTGGCAAGAAGCGATGATGAGATATTGGAATTAGACCTCTATTTAACTCATGTTATAGAAAAATATGCACCATGGGAGGTCCAGGATAAGAAGACTCTGGCCCTGACCAAAGATAAAAGGACATTTTCAAGCTATAGAATTGAACTCGAAAAAGACGATGAGTTGAAATATGAAATGTTCTATTTCTATAAGTTCACTTACGATAAGGAGAACTATCTGAAATTTCCAGAATACCTAATTGAAGGAAAGTGTGTGGAAGTCGTTTCGACCGCTTTGAGGTACTTTCTGGCCGATACGCTTTTCTTCGATTTTCTTATCAGCAAGTCGTCGTCCGAGAAAAGTGTCGCTGAGGTATTCAGCAACATGAGTGCCATGAAGAATCAATGGGTTTTGGCCAGATTGAAGCATGAAAATGAAAAATAGCTGAGTTCTTCGGGAGTTTTTATAAGAGACAAGGAGTAAACATGGCACAACAGGTTTTGGTAGATCAAAGAGATCTCGACTTCGTTATATGGGAACAAATGCACGGTGAAGAGATCATCAAAAAGGGCAATTATAAAGGTTATAATCGCAAGGTTTGTGACATGATGATCTCCGAGGCACGAAAACTGGCAATTAATGAGGTGATGCCCACCTTTCAGGATGGGGACCGCGTGGGTGTTATCTTTGATAATGGTGAAGTGAAAGTGCCGGAATCCTATCATCACCCGTACAAACTGTTAAAGGAGGGTGATTGGACCAACATCAGCGTAGACGAAGTGATGGGGGGGCAGGGCGCCCCTCATTTTATCGGGTATGCCGTCGGAGAGCATTTCACAGCCGCAAATTGGTCCTTTTTATCCTATTTTACTATGAATGCCAACGTGGCAAAAATGATTCAACTTTATGGTACGGCTGAACAAAAAACAACATACATTAAAAAGATGGTAACCGCAAAATGGGGCGGTACCATGCTGCTCACCGAACCAAGTGCCGGAAGTGATGTAGGGGCACTGGAGACCTCTGCGGTTAAAAATACCGATGGTACATATTCATTGACCGGTAATAAGATTTTTATTACCAGCGGTGAGCATGATCTGACTGAAAACATCATCCATCCGGTTTTAGCAAGGCTGGAAGGGGCGCCTCCTGGGACCAAGGGCATTTCAATCTTCATCGTTCCTAAGTACCTGGTCAATGAAGACGGATCTTTAGGCGCCAGAAACGATATTGTTTGCAGCGGCGTTGAAGAAAAAATGGGTATTCACGGTAGTGCGACATGCAGCATGACGTTGGGAGTCAAAGGTAGCTGCGTCGGATATCTGCTGGGACAGGAAAACCTTGGCATGAAAATCATGTTTCACATGATGAACGGAATGCGCATGGAGATCGCTGCTGCCTCAATGTCTCAAGCGTCCGCCGCCTACCTATTGGCAGTCAATTACGCTCGCGAGAGAGTTCAGAGCAGAGACATCGCAAGCCATGCTGATCGGTCGGCTCAACCGGTTCCTATCATTAAGCACCCGGATGTGCGGCGCAACCTTCTGAAAATGAAATCCTACGTCAGCGGCATGCGCAGTTTTTTTTACTATGTGACCACTATTGAAATGCGTGCTTCTGATGCAAACAGCGATTTGGAGCAGCCGATCATTGAAGATCTTTTCAGCCTCTATACACCGATACTCAAAGAGTATTTGTCTGTAAAGAGTCACGAAGTCTGCATTGAGGCTATACAAATCTTCGGAGGTGCGGGTTACAGTAGTGATTATCCAGTTGAGCAGTATGCGCGAGACTCAAAAATTCATTCAATTTTCGAAGGTACCAGCGGCATTCAGGCCATGGATCTTCTGGCCCGTAAGCTAGGGAAACAAAATGGACAGGTATTTGACGCTTTTATAAATGAAGTCCTTAAAGTTGTAGAAACCGCTAAAGAAACAGACGAGCTCCATAGTTTGGGAGAAAGGGTTGAAGCTGCTGCCCGCCGTCTGGCGGAATCTGCCGCATTCATCGGTAAAACCGCAGCCTCACCGCAATTCAAGACGGCATTTGCCCACTCCTTGCCCTTTTTACATGCCGCGGGTGACACTATCATGGCCTGGATGCTTTTGTGGCGGGCGGTCATAGCCAACGAAAAACTTGCCGGTAATCCCAAAAAGAAGGATAAGATTTTTTACCGGGGTCAGATCAAGATGGCTGAATTTTTTATCCGAACCCTGCTTCCTGCCGGACTGGGTGTTATGGATGCAATCCTGGACTGCAGTGATGCCGCCATAAAGATTGAAGACGATGCTTTGTAAAGGAGATTATATTATGACAGAACAATATGGTTTTGATTTTGATATAGAAAGATGTGTGCAGTGTCACGCCTGTGAAGTTGCATGCAAAAGCAGTCATTCAATAGAACTTGGTATTAAATGGCGCAATGTTGTTGCCATCTGGAAAGGGGAATACCCGAATATCGTTAATAGAACATTATCCATGGCATGTCAGCATTGCGGAGAGGCACCATGTGAGGCTATTTGTCCAACAGGGGCCATTACCCAAAGATCGGAAGACGGTATAGTGCTTGTGAACCAGGATGAATGTATCGGATGTCGTTGCTGCTTTACGGCATGTCCATTCAATATCCCCAGCTTTGGCTCGGATGGCAAGATGCAAAAATGTGATCTGTGTATCGATCGTCTTGAAGCAGGAAAAGAACCCGCATGTGTCGCCACCTGTCCTGCAGAAGCGCTTCGCTCCGGGCCCATGGAAGAACTCTCCCTGGAGGGGACAAAACGCTTTGCTCAAAAGCTGGCACTGGAAGGCCATACACCGGAATGTTCTCTTTCAAGGAAGAAAAAAACTGTGTGATGGGAAATAATCCTATATTATCAAGGGAACAACTGCTCAAGGGTAAAATCCCTGGAAAAGTTACCGGAATTGAGATCAAGAAAACCATCTGCGCCATATGCCCTCAGAACTGCGGTGTGGATGCGTATGTCAAGGATGGAATCGTCATCAAAGTGGAAGGAAGCGTAGAAAATGCCAACAGCTGCGGGACGCTTTGCTCAAAGGGCGCCGCAAATCGGCAATATATTTACCATCCCGACCGAATCATGACGCCTCTGCTAAAAAAAGGCGGAAAGGGTTCGGAAACATTTGATTCCATCTCCTGGGATGACGCATTAGATATTGTCTCATCCCGTCTTCTTAAAATAAAAAAGAAATCAGGTCCTGAGTCTGTTATATTTTTTTCAGGTATATTTTCCCCAGGTATATTTTTTTCAGGTTTTCAAAACCGTCTTGGTCCTTTCCTAAAAAGGCTTGCACTGGGTTTCGGCACCCCTAATTATTGCACGGAATCCAGCACCGGTCATTTTGCAACCGTTATTGCAAACAAGTTGAATTATGGACAAGTTGGGTATCCTGATATTGAAAAAACAAAATGCCTGCTGGTATGGAGCACTAATCCATTCCATTCTGGAACTTCCAAGGTAAGAAATCTCCTGAAGGCTATCGAAAACGGATTAAAGATAATTGAGGTCAATCCGCTGACCACTCCGTTGACACCCCATGCAAAATTACATCTACGAATCCGCCCCGGTACCGCTGGTGCGTTAGCCCTTGGAATGGCCCATGTAATTATTAAGGAAGGCCTTTCTGATTGGGAGTTTATCAGTAACTGGACCGTGGGATTTGAAGAATATAGGGATTATGTTAAAGAATTTACACCTTCTGTTACTGAAAAGATAACAACTGTTCCTGAAGAATTGATTATCAAAGCTGCACGGCTGTACGCTAACACAAAACCTGCAGCCATGATGACCGGGTCCAGTTCAACTGTTCATCATACAAACGCAGTACAGAATCATCGGGCGATTACCGCGCTAATCGGGTTGACCGGTAACTTTGACAAAGAAGGGGGCAACACCGTTGCGCCTTCGTCATATTATCGTCAGCCTACAGGTCTAAAAGCTAGGGAACATGAGTTCGAACAAATAAGGTCATTTGATGAAATGCCGCCACGCATCGGAGAAGATATGCATCCTGTATGGTGTGAGGCCGTTTCTGAAGCCCAGTCAATGCAGATTCCTTTTCAAATTCAAAGCGGCAAACCTTACCCCATTAAGGCTCTTGTGGGATTTGGTATGAATTACCGCAT
>JAFDDL010000531.1 GCA_019310865.1 Deltaproteobacteria bacterium
ACGGGTTAAAGACATTGAGCATGGTGCTGCCATTCTTGCTACTGGGGCTGTAGAATACAAACCAACTGAGTACCTTTACGGAGAAAACGAAAATGTGTTGATTCAGCTGGAGCTGGAAGCGCGGATCGCCCAAAAAGATGAAGCGTTGAGCCAAACCGAGAACCTGGTAATGATCCAATGTGTTGGGTGCCGAAACGAGGACAGGAATTACTGCGCCCGCATTTGTTGCAGTCACGCCATAAAGAACGCCATTAACCTAAAAGAGCTTAATCCCGAGATGAACATCTACATTCTCTTTAGAGACATGAGAACCTATGGTTATCGGGAAGATTACTATCGTGAGGCTGCCGATAAGGACGTGAAATTTATTCGTTGGGAATCGGATGACAAGCCCGAAGTGGAAGCGGCCACCGAGGGCGGCAAATCGATATTAAGAGTGACGGTTTCGGATCCTATATTGGGCCAGCGATTGGAGCTGGATGCAGATATGCTGACACTGTCAGCTGCAGTGATACCATCGCAAGAGAGTATGGAAGTGGCGCGGCTGTTCAAGGTGGCGATGAACCCGGATGGTTTTTTACAAGAGGCCCATGTAAAATTACGGCCGGTAGACTTTGCCGCCGAGGGGGTATTCCTGTGCGGTATTGCTCATTATCCCAAGCATATCACGGAGACCATCAGCCAGGCATATGGTGCGGCGGGTCGAGCGATCACCATCCTGAACAAGGATTCGGTGACAGCCTCGGGGTCTATCTGCGAAGTCGATGAGAGCGCATGTGAATCGTGCGGTGCATGCATATCGGTATGTAATTATGGGGCCATTGAGTTTTACGAGACGGAAAAAGGTAAGAAGGCCATGGTGAATCCGATCCTGTGTAAAGGGGACGGTCTGTGTAACACGGTGTGTCCGGCAAGGGCGATTTCTTTGAAACACTTTACCGATGATGAGATCTTTTGCCAGATTGACGCAGCCTAAAATGTGATTTTGCCTGATTGGTTTGGTGGTGGTGCCTGCAGAGATGGCCCTGAGCTGATAGGATTTAAGGTATGAGAACCGCAGTGAAAACTGTCGAAGGAGCGACATACAATGGATGCAGGATTTGAGTTTAAACCAAGTATTTTAGGGTTTTTATGCAACTGGTGAGGTTATTCCGCTGCGGACTTGGCTGGAGTTTCCAGACACCAATATGCACCTGATATTAAAATTGTACGTGTGATGTGCACTGGCCGGGTCGACCAGGCTTTTATCTTCCGATCGCTTTTAAATGGAAAAGACGGCGTATTTATTGGCGGATGCTGGCCCGGGGAATGCCATTATCTTACCCAGGGTAATTTTGGCGCATTGAGTACGCTTCACATCGGAAAAAAATTGCTCGAAATGATCGGGCTGAACCCAGAAAGGTTAAGGCTTGAATACATTTCCGCCTCTGAGGGGAGCCGGTATGCCCAAGTCATGAACGACTTTTCTGCAAAGTTGAAAGAATTAGGTCCACTTGGTAAAGGCGAAGGGATAGATGAAACCGAATTGAGGCGCAAGCTCGAAGTCGTTTATAATTTAGTACCTTACATTAAACTCGTGGAAAGAGAGAGATTGCGTGTGCCGGTAAAATCGGTAGAAGCGTACAATGAATTTTTCAATAGTGATGGTTTCAATAAAATATTTCAGGATTTAATTGCGGATAAGATGGAATTAAGCCAAATAATGGCGATCCTTCGTGAAAAACCCTGTTCCGCCAAAGAAATTTCCGAAATTTTGAGTATAACACAGGGTGAAGCGTCCAATCAACTTAAGCGCTCAGCAAGGCAGGGATTTGTCGAATTCGATGAGAGCCATATGCGCTTTTGTGTTGTATAGGGCGATAACGCTTGAACAAGATTGACAAAGAAATAAGAAAGACAGGATAGTTATGGATAATGGTAAAATCGAGAAGATTATAGATAAATATCCAAAAGATCCCAGTTCACTGATTCAAGTACTGATTGATATTCAGAGCGAACTTCGATGGCTTCCCAAGGCAGCATTAAATATGGTCAGTAAGAAACTGAACGTCCCAATGAACCGGATACAGCACATCATTACCTTTTACAAAGCGTTCAGTATTGTACCTAAAGGACGTCATGAAGTTCATGTTTGTACCGGCACTGCCTGTCATGTTCGTGGCGCCACACGCGTTCTCAACGCAGTAGAAGCGCATACCGGCATCAACCCTGGCGAAACAGATCAAGAATTAAAATTCAGCCTGGAAACGGTAAGCTGTGTCGGGTGCTGTGCTTTAGGGCCGGTGGTGGTAATTGATGGCGAATATCATGGCAATATGGCGGTTGCCGAGACAGAAGAAGTGTTGAAAAATTACGAGTAAGGAAAGATTATGCCAAGGATAAATTCACCCGCTGAATTGGAAGATTTCAGGAAGGGCATCATATCAAAAAGGGATCCAGAGAAGCCTTGTATTGCTGTGTGCACGGGGACGGGTTGTCTTGCACTTGGTGCAGGCAAGGTTGTTGATGCTCTCAAAGAGGAGATAAAAAAACAGGGCCTTGATACGAAAGTGGTTGATATCCGGGAGACAGGGTGTCCCGGCTTTTGTGAAAGAGGTCCCATCGTTGTTATCTATCCTGAGGAGACATGTTATCTTCAGGTGCAGCCTGACGATGCAGAAGAGATTTGTCAGACCATTGTCGAGAAAAAGGTTGTCGAGAGGTTGCTTTATGTCGATCCAAGCAACGGTAAAACAATCGCCCGAGAATCTGAGATACCATTTTATAAAAACCAGATGCGACATCTTATTGGTAACAATATAAAGCTTGACCCCAAAAGCATTGATGACTATCTGGCCGTGGGTGGTTTTGCTGCGCTGGCGAAAGCCCTCATTGATGAGACGCCTGAGCAAGTCGTTCAATTGGTGAAGGATTCAAACTTGAGAGGAAGGGGCGGTGCCGGGTTTCCTGCCGGTATCAAATGGGGATTTGCCGCCAATAGAAAAGAGAAGACAAAATACGTCATTGTCAATGCCGATGAAGGAGACCCTGGTGCGTTTATGGATAGAGCACTGCTTGAAGGAAATCCTTTTGCCGTTTTAGAAGGATTTATCATCGGCGCATATGCAATCGGTGCGAACGAGGGATATCTTTATGTTCGGAAAGAATATCCACTTGCAGTAAAAAATGTCACCCTTGCGATCCAGCAGGCTGAGGAATATGGTTTTATCGGAAAAGATATTCTTGGTTCAGGTTTCGATTTCAAGATAACGGTGCATCAGGGAGCCGGTGCTTTTGTTTGCGGTGAGGAAACGGCTCTACTCGCATCCCTTGAAGGGAAGGCAGGCGAACCAAAGGCAAGACCACCGTTTCCTGCTGTGAAAGGGCTCTTTGGCAAGCCAACCAATATCAATAATGTGGAGACGTGGCAAGCCAACCAATATCAATAATGTGGAGACGTGGTCCAACATTCCCTTGATTATCAAAAATGGGCCTGAATACGTTTCATCAATAGGTACCGACAATAGTAAAGGCACCAAGATATTCTCGTTGGTTGGGAAGGTAAACAATACCGGCCTTGTAGAGGTTCCGATGGGCATCTCCCTAAGAGATATTATCTTCAAGATAGGCGGAGGTGTTCCTGACGGAAAGAAATTTA
>JAFDDL010000532.1 GCA_019310865.1 Deltaproteobacteria bacterium
AAAGATCATCATTTCCGGAATGTTACCGGCATCATCCACATATCCTAATCTGTCTTACAAGCATAGCTGAAAAAGAGATTTTAATTTAATCATGTTGATACAAACGAAAATCGCCGTTCCGTCAATGAGATCCTGCATGGTGGGAAGGCCCCATCTCATCGACCGGCTTCAGAAGGGCAAAAATAAACGGCTGGTCTTGATAACCGGCCCGGCAGGGTCGGGCAAGACCTCGCTTGTCTGCCAGTGGATCGATCAGTACAAGTTGCCGGCGGTATGGTATTCCCTTGGCGATAGTGACAATGAAGTCGACCTGTTTTTTCGATATCTTTTGACGTCACTCCAACAACTGGATCCGAGGCTGGAGAGTGCGTTCGGTCCGTATCTTCAGGGGAAAAAAGCTTTTTCAGCCAGGGATGCTGTGGGCGTGGTGATCCATCATTTGGCTGATCTATCCAAGGATGTGTATGTGGTACTGGACGATTACCATTTAATACAATCCGATGAAATTCACGATGCGGTCTCGTTAATCGTCCAAAATGCACCACCGCAAATGCATATTGTTTTGCTGGCACGCCGGGATCCGCCGTTCTCACTTTCCCGCTTGAGATCTTGGAATCAGATCGTAAAAATAGGGGCACCGGAACTCAAGTTCAGCCGCAAAGAAGCGCATGTGTTTATCCATGATGTGCTGAAAATGACGTTTTCCGATGAACAGTTTGAAACGCTTTACGACTGGACCGAAGGATGGGCAGCTGGATTGCAACTCACCGGGCTGTCAATCCAGGAGCGGACTAAGGTCTCTGGTCTGAAAATGGTCCCCTTCGGTTCGGATTGGGACACCGCGGATTATTTGATTACAGAGGTGTTCGCGGTTCAACCGGAGAACATACGAAACTTTATACTGAAAACAGCTATTTTAGAAAGGTTTAACGTCGCATTATGTCGCGAGATGACAGGTACGGCAAACACCGATGAATTTCTCCAACAGCTTGACAGAAACAACCTCTTCCTGATCCCTTTGGACGATACCCATCAATGGTATCGCTACCACCATCTATTTGCTGATGCATTACGACTTTACATGGACAGGGTGGAACCAGCCGCCATTCAACCGCTTCATCGGAAAGCCGCCTTGTGGTTTGCAGAGCAAAACCTTCTGGAAGAAGCCTTTTATCACGCATTTGCCACAAAAGACATTGATTTTTCCGCAAATATTTTGGAAGACCACCTGATGTCTCTGCTGGTCAGCTATGAGTTGGTATCCTTTCGACGATGGGTGAACCGACTGCCGCCCTGGCTTGTACGGCAACGATATCTATTGATGGTTTACGAAGGCTTCGAAGCTCTCCAGAAAGGATATGTTAAAAAGGCGAAAAAGATTCTTACGGAGCTGGAAAATCGCAAATCTGAGAGCATTTTACCGTATTCCAATAAAAAAAGAAAATACATTGAAGAACAGCTTTTATTATTACGCCATGCGATATCGATAACGATTGACCCGGTGAATCAGGATATCGGAAAGCTTTACCGGGACCTTCGATTGATTTCTTCGGAAAATATTGTAACGCGCGCGGAATTGGAGAGCTGGATTGCCTGGGTCAATTTTCATCAGGGCGATGTGACGAAAGTATTTGAACTGGTTGGCAGTCAATTTGAAAACCTTGATGTTGTAAAATCCAGTTTTGGTATGAGTTACATGCAATCTTTAAGATCGAAAGCTGAGCGTCTCCAGGGCCATTTGCAGCAATCGGAAGCTATTTTAAAAGAAGGGTTGAATTGGGCGAACGCAGAAAGGGTACCGGTATCGTTTTTTCGGATGCATTATCACTCGGGCATGGGAATGATATGTTATCACCGAAATGAGCTCAATGCAGCCATGGAACATATTTCAACGGCATTGAAATATACTGCGACCCCTGACCTGATGGATTATCAGTTCGACGGATATCTGAACAGAGCGTTTGTGTTGCAGGCGATGGATCGACAATTAGAGGCGGTACAATGCATGGAAAAGGTGCAACATCATGCATCTCGATCCCAGAATTCATATTATTTTTCCTGTGCCCGGAGAGATGCTGCACTCATATATTTAATGCAAGGGGACCAGAAATCTGCCGTTCAGTGGGAACAAAAGAGATATTTGAACGCCGATGAGCCGTTTTCCGAAAAATATGAAAATGACTGCCTGGTTTTGGCAAATCTGTGGTTACATCAAGAAAAATATGAATCGATCGCCAAGTTGCTGGAACACCTGCGTCCCCGTTCCTTTAAACGCCAGCGGATGGAACCGGTGCTTCATATCGATATCCTTTATTCAGCGGCGCTGTATGCCCTCGGTGAGCGCAAAAAGGCCATATCGATTTTGGAAAGATCCGTTGCCTTTGCCGGCGATGAAGGATATATCCAATTGTTTTTGAATTATGCCCCGTTTATTGGGGAAATTCTGATGGACCTGAAGCTGAGTGCGGAACCCAAAGTACAGTCCCACGTAAAGTCCCTGATCAATGCCTGCGGTTTGGAGAAAAAAAATAAGCTCAGAGCCGGGCAGGTCGCTATCAATGCAACGGAATACCTGACGGCACGGGAAGTGGATATCCTGATCTTGATTGCAACTGGTGACACCAATAATGAAATCGCAGAAAAGATGTTTGTTTCTATCGGTACCGTTAAAACACACATCAATAACATATTCAAAAAACTAAACGTCAAGACGCGCACCCAGGCCATCTTGCAAGCCAACCGGCTGAAAATAACGTCAGACGCGTAACGGATCTGAATAAACCCTACCGTGACCAATAGCCTGTGGGCTTCAGCTCCTTGTTATCATGTTTTTTATGCAACTGTAGGGTAAACACCAATATTGCAGCATTGGGGTAAAAAATCTAACCGCCTCTCTACCTTAAGGTGGATGAAATATTCGCTCTATCCTGATATCGATCCCATATTGATGTTTCTATCGAGCCTGTTTCAAAACGTTCAAGTTTGCTTCAGATCAAGGCGGGCTAAAATTTTAACCGCAGACATACATTGAGTATTTTGAGGATTAAAATTTTAGCCCAACACCGATATGGAGCGAAATGGGACGTTTTGAGACTGGCTCTATCAATTACTTAAAAAAAAGGAGATGTGACCATGGGAAATGAGATCCTGAAAAATCTGCAGAATTCAATTTATGATTTTGATGAAGACCAGGCGTTAAAATTCACGGAGCAGGCCCTGAATGCCGGTGTCACGCCGCTGCAGATTGTAGAAGATGCCTTAAGACCCTGCATGAATAAAATGGGGGAAGATTTTGAAAAGTACGAAATAGGGCTTCCGGAATTGGTGGTTGTGGGTGATATCGCAACGCAGCTCGGCAAGGTTCTGGAAGATGTACTCGGCGATGCGTCGGCGCTTTCCGATAA
>JAFDDL010000533.1 GCA_019310865.1 Deltaproteobacteria bacterium
AGTTATCGCGGCTTCAATGTCTATGGGTGGCCTTGAAACCTTATTCTTCTTGGATGAATCTGTGAAATCACTATCAACCATTTTGTGATCCTCCGATTGACTCAAGAAACTATTGCAAATAGGAACTTCTGAACTGCCTGTGAAAGTCAAAATTATCGACCGGAATTATGTGCTGCTATCTCTGCCTTTGAATACCCCTCATTCCATTATTATTACCAGATGAAACATTAAAAATCGTTGATTCAAAATAATCTGTTTTTGACTGATATTTTTTCTTGAATACTCCTGAACTTGACTAAAATCAACCGAATTAAATGAAAACCCGGCATCCGTGCGATTAGATCAGTCAGACGTGTATCGTCTGACCAGTTGATATTCTGAGGATTTTGTTGTAGATCACAGCCTCACCCTAACCACTGATAGGAGAATAGTATCCCAAGAGTATTTTGACTGCCAAAACCTGCGATCCCATACCAACATCTCAATAAAAATCAATTTGAAATCAACTCGTAAAAAACAAAACATCGTCCGTTGCCAAATATATCGCCCGTATCCTTAGTTAATGTAGGTTTTTAACACGAAAAGACCGTCTACCAGATATTGTAGTTGGCCTTTCTTTTGATACAGCAGCTACTCGAGCAAGTGTATGTTCTTCTTCACGCAGATATCCTTAAGCTCCTTTGGCCATACCGAGACAGTCACCTCCCCGAGATGAGCAGTACGCAACAGGTACATGAAGGTCCTGGCCTGTCCGATGCCTCCTCCAATGCTGAGCGGAATTCGGTCATTGATAATAGCCTGGTGGTACGGGAGACTAAGAAAATCCTCCTGGTTTGACATCTTGAGCTGGATCTTAAGGGTTTCCTTCGTAACCCGTATACCCATCGACGTTAGCTCGTGACGCCGTTTTGTCACAGGATTCCACACCAAGATATCTCCGTTTAACCCACGATACTGCTCACCGTTCTTGACGATACTCTCGGTAGCCCAATCGTCGTAATCCGCGGCGCGCATCTCATGGGGATAACCATCTTTCAAAGGCCAGCCGATGCCAATGATGAAGACCGCCGGAGCATGCTCCAGAAGAATCCGAGTCTCACGCTGCTTCCGGGGTAGATCCGGGTAGAAGTCGAGAATCTCTTCGGCGTGGAGAAACGTGAGCTCCTCTGGAAAATCGGGGTACCTGGGAGTCTTGAGTTGGGGATACATTTCCTGCACCATGGTGCCTGATCCCCGGATAACCTTCCATATCCGTGTAACGATATCCTTGAGAAAGTCGATTGTACGCTCTTCCCGGCTCATGACCAGCTCCCAGTCCCACTGATCCACGTACGCGCTATGGTCGTGGTCGAGAAAGTAGTCCTTGCGCACAGCCCTCATGTCGGTGCAAATGCCCTCGCCAACATTGCAGCCAAACTGATCGAGAGCCATACGTTTCCACTTCGTGGCGGCCTGGACGACTTGGGCTTGTATGGGGATATCGAGTCCTAGCCCACAGGGGAATTCTACCGGTGTTCGCGATCCGTCGCGATCCAGGTAATCGTTCACGCCGCTGTCTTTATCGACAATAAGGGGGACCTGAACCATTTGCAGATTGAGTTCCTTGCACAGATTGGTTTCAATGTAATTTTTGACTGCAAAAACAGCCTTCATTCTCTCCATGGGAGAAAGAAGAGATTGGTAGTCATCGGGCAAATCTTGTGCGAGTTTGCCATAATCACCTATTCCAGGCCCAGCCAAGTCTGCTATTTTGTCTGTCATGTCGTTTCTCCTCTTGTCGGCCCCAATTTTATATTCTTTTTAAAACCTGTGTTGCCTGCCACGTCTAGAAGAAAGTCTGATCCAAAGATATATTGTGGTCAGCAGGATTTTTCGTAAATTGGAATATCATATGAGTATCAAAGTATCCACCCAACTAATAAACACATTGAGAATATCCTATACAAATTGGACTGTCAAAACCTTTATTATCTTGACATCACCAGCCGAAACTTATTAATTTTTGATCCCCTAAAGATATAGTGACTTTATGGCAGTCCCCTAATTATTTTCTTGCATGCTTGGCAAATTGTACCCGGGTGGTCTTTGATGTTCTCGTAAGTGATTGGCTCATTAGCAACGGCGTTGGCCGCCAGGGGGTTTAATCTCCCGCGGACAAACCCAAAGAAAGGGGAGGTTATTCCGCGGGTACAGCTGCCCGTGCTAAAGAAGCGGATCGAGCGGGCGGCGACCACGCCGGCTTCCAATTACGCCCTCGACCGAGCCTGGATGCCGGCGGATATTGATATTTATATATCTGGTTGTGATGGGCCTGTCTATCGTAAAAATTACGAGTCGTTTCTAGCAACATTTGCTACTAGGGTACCGCTTCGGAAGGCGTCTGAGAGCGAATTCGTTTTTAGCAATGGATCGTCCATAGCCGTGTCGGTCTCAATGCGGTCCGCCACTGCTCAATATCTGCACATTTCAGAATTCGGCAAGATCTGCGCCAAATACCCGGAAAAAGCCCGGGAAATCCCGGTATCAAGCCTTCGCGATTATCCGATTGATGAAATGCATGATTTTTTTCTTAAGCAAGCCAGGCGATTTGGAACGCTGCGTATTATCGCTCATACACCTTTCGGACCTTTACCCACAACATGATCAACTTGTGGTCTTATATGCTCAAAAGCGGCAGACCAGGCATCAGGGCAACCTTAAAATCGGTCGCAGCCACGGCGGCGATCGGCATGGCGTCAGTCCCGCTGTATAAAACCTTTATGAATATCATCCAGCAACTCACCGGGGACGACCCCGAAGAGAGTATTTTGGAAACACTGGGTGTCTCCGACACGGATCTACTGCGAGATCTTGAGAATTTTCAAGCCTATAAGCTGAATAAACAACGAGAGTTTGCTAACCGAATTGCCAGTGCCAGGAACACGGGTAATAATGAGGATTTGGTGCGAATCAAGAAGGAATGGGAAGATTGGGATACCCAACAATCTGAATCCGGACGGTTCGAGTATGTTATTACACCTGAGCAGCTCAAACAGGCCGTCCGGGCCAGGGAAAAGATAGCACATCCGCTGGCCCAGAACTGCTCAGATGATGGACAAAAAGGGTTTGATGAATTGAGTCAACACATCAGATAAGGTATCAAGATATGGTTGGCAAGCACAAGGCATTTAAGTGCTCTTAATGTTCCAAGTTTATGTTTCCTATTACAAAACTGCTATGAAAAAATTTTCAATGAATCCATAATACCATCAACAATAAAGGAGACACCATGGACACCGACATTGTGAAGAACCTTGATCAGTATATCGACAATGCCCTTGTTTTGCCCGTCTGGACTCCCGATGGAAAGGCTGTGGGCATCATAAACGGTAATAAGAATGACCGCCAGGTCTGGCGCATCGAC
>JAFDDL010000534.1 GCA_019310865.1 Deltaproteobacteria bacterium
AGACGACTGTGCCGTGTTCAAAAAGCTGGCGCAAACAACGCAGCAGATGATGAAAGGGTTGAGAGAAATCATCAGCAGAAAAAATCTCCAGATCAGTATCCAGGGCGAAACGGGTGTCTTCTATCCCCTGTTTGGTGTTGATCCGGATTACGTGTTTTATTTTGATTCCGATGTTAAATTAGACAAGAGTGACGGAATACGCTTTTTCCAGGAACTTGCAATGAGGGGGATCGTCATCCATCCCGATGGCCGCTTTTTTATCAGCACGGCGCTGTCGGATGAAGATATCGAAAAGACTTTGGATGCCTGTGACGATGCACTGGGGGCAATGTTCTAGATGCCAACACAATATAAACATTCTAAATTATGCGGAACATAGGAGTGTGTAATGAAAAAACTGACAAAAGAGCAACAACTGACACTTTACCGCAACCTGGTGCGCACGAGAAAATTCGATGAATTAAATGTGCAGCTCATGAACGATGGCAAGCTGTTAACTTTCTACCACAGTTGTCAAGGCCATGAGGCGGTCGGTGTCGGGGCATGCACCTTTCTTAACAAAGACGACTATGTCTGGGGCCATCACCGCGGCCATGGTCTGTCTTACGCCATTTCAAAAGGGCTGGACCCGAAACTGTGCATCGCAGAGCACATGGGGAAAGCCACCGGATGGGGGTTCGGCATCACCGGCTTTCATGCCGCCTCGCCGGAACACCACATGCTCTCCTCGGCCGGCACCATCGGCTCCGGATTCCCGATTTCCGCAGGCTGGGCCCTGGCTGCCAAAAAGAGGGGGCAGGGACAGGTCAGTGTCTGTTTTGCCGGGGACGGCGGGATGCAGCGCGGCCAGGCCCATGAGTCCATGAACCTGGCAGCCGCCTGGAAGCTGCCCGTGGTCTGGGTGGTCGAAAACAACGGGATCGCCTGGTTTACCCCCTGTGAGGACACCTGCCCCCTGGTAGATATCGCCGACATGGCAGCCGCCTATAAAATGCCCGGTGTCGTGGTGGACGGCGCGGACGTCCTGGCCGTATACGAAGCCATTGAGGTAGCCGTTGAAAGGGCCCGGGCCGGGAAAGGCCCCTCCCTGGTGGAATGTAAGGTCGCCCGTTTCCGCCCACATTCGGAAGGTCGGCCCAACCTGCGTCATGTCACGCCGATACCGGAAGAGGAACTGGAGCAGATGCGAGCCGAAAGGGATCCGGTGAAAAATTTCCGGGAGCATCTTCTGGAAAAAAAGGTGCTGACGGAAAAACTGGCGCAGGAAATCGACCAGGAGTACGACGCTGAAGTCGAAGCAGCTGTAAAATTCTCAGCGGACAGTCCCTACCCGGATCCTGAAGTCCTAACAAAACTAGTATATGCAGATTAAACCACACGGAGAGATACGATAATGAAAGAAGTCATGTATTGGGAAGCAATCAGCAACGCCATCGCTGAAGAGATGGATCGAGATGAAACCGTATTTGTCATCGGGGAGAATGTCCAGTCCTCAACCTTCATGGCCACTGCGGGATTGTTTGATAAATTCGGAGCGGAGCGGATCATGGACTCCCCCTTGAGTGAACTGGCCATCGCCGGCGCCACGGTGGGCGCTGCCACAGCGGGCTATCGGCCCATTTGCGATATGACCTTTGCCGATTTCATGGTTTATTGTGCAGCAGACGAGATCCTCCTGAAAGCGGCCAATCAGAATTTCGTCCATGGCGGGGTGGTCAATGCCCCCTGCGTATTTATGGGGATCGCCGGCGGCGGATTCGGCGCCGGGCCCGAGCACTCCCACATTCCCGCAGCCATGATCATGAACCATCCGGGGCTGAAGCTTGCAATGCCCAGCACGGTATACGATGCCAAGGGCCTGATGAAAACCGCGATCCGGGACAACAGTCCGGTGATCTACTTCTTCCACAAGAAACTGCTGGGCCTGAAAGAAGAGATACCGGAAGAGGAGTATACCATCCCCTTCGGCGTGGCGGACATCAAACGGGAGGGAACCGATGTCACGGTGGTGGCCACGGCCTATATGGTCCAGCTGGCCCTTGAAGCGGCCAAGAAACTGGAAGACAAAATCAGTGTGGAGGTAATCGATCCGAGAACGCTTGAGCCCCTGGACATGGATACCATCCTCACGTCCGTGAAAAAGACCAACAAGGTCGTGGTGGTGGATGAGGACACCGAGCGGTGCGGTGTGGGCGCAGAGATCGGCCAGCAGATCATGGAAAAGGCCTTTGACTACCTGGACGGCCCGGTTCATCGCGTCTGCTCGGCAAACATGCCGATCCCGGGCGCCACCTTGGAGAAGCACTGCATGCCCCAGCCCGAGCAGGTGGTGGCCGCCATCGAAGCCGCGGCGTACCTTCGGAAATAGTAGATAAGTATAATCGTCAAACCGTTTCAACGGCAGAATAAAAGAGGATTCATACAATGATAAAGGAACTATTCATACCCAGGCTAAGCATGGCCATGGAAGACGCCGCCATTGCCGAGTGGCTGTTCAACGACGGCGACTGGGTGGAAAAAGACGAAATCGTATTTGTCATCAACACCGAAAAGGTCGCCTATGAAATTGAAGCGCCCATATCCGGTTTCCTGACCATTCAGGCACAGGTGGAAGCGGTTGTCCCCTGCGGGGTTTCAGCCGGTCTGCTGGCCGAAACAAAGGAAGAACTCGAAACAGCGCGACCCATGGCGCCCACCCAGACAACCGACATGGAGGTCCTCGAACCCGAGGCTGCATCGGAAGCCGGGTCCGAGGCGCCACAGACCGGTGCCGCAAAAGATCCGCGGGCCCGGGTATTTATCTCACCCGTGGCCAGAAAGGTTGCCGAGATCAACAAGATCGACATTGCCACCGTGAGCGGCTCGGGTCCCCAGGGCCGCATCATCAAGCGGGATATCGAACAGGCCATCGAAGAAAGGAAGGCGGCGCCCGCCGCTCCGGCTAAAGCAGCGCCGGCAACGGCCGTAGCGGCCGATGCGAACGTCTATGACGGCAAACGATTCAAGGAGATTATCCCGGTTACGGGCATGAGAAAATTCATGGCCGATCATATGGCCCACAGCGCTGCCACGGCGGCCCGGGTCACCACCATGTCCGAAATAGACATGACCCAGTTGCTCGGCCTCCGGAAGCGACTCCTTGAGAAGGAAGCGCTCCTGGGCGTCCGGGTTTCCATAACCGACCTCATCATCTTCGCCGTGGCCCGGGCATTAAAGGCGGCGCCCATCGTAAATTCCACCCTGGTTGACGACAAACTCTACCTGTGGGATGAAATCAATATCGGCGTTGCCCTGTCACTGGCTGCTGGCGGCACCGAGACGGACCTGGTGGTGCCGGTTATCAAAAACGCAGACAGGAAATCGGTGGTGGAAATCGGCATGGAGATGCGCGAGCTCATCGC
>JAFDDL010000535.1 GCA_019310865.1 Deltaproteobacteria bacterium
CGATAATCGCTTCGATAACCAAGTCGACATTCAAGACGGCTTTCTGAAGATCCGTTGTCCCGGATATGCGTCCCATGATCGCAGCGGCAGCAGATTCCTCAAGCCTTCCCTTGGACACCGAACGGTCCAAAATCTTTTGAATCCCCGCCAATCCCTTTTCAACGAAACGCTCTTCGATGTCCCGGATAATGACGTCAAAGCCTGCCTGAGCAGAGATTTGCGCAATCCCGGCGCCCATAATACCCGCGCCCAATACGGCAATTTTTTTGATTTCCACGATGGCACCTCCTGATGTTATTAATTTTAGATCTAGCTGGGGTTGATCATTATACCCTTATGAATGAATACTCATTCATTTACCAAGTCTAAACCGGTTATGTCAAGTGCAAAATAATGATCAGTTGCCCGGCTGTTTTATTCGATCGACAAGTTCCAGAACCAGCTGTCCGCTGGGTGCTCGAGCGGCCGGGTTGCGCGCCAGGAGCTTTTCCCATGCCGCCAATGCCCCATTTATGTCATTGAGATCGTGCATCAGAACGACCCCCTTGTTAAACAGCGACACCTCATGAGTCGGATCAGCAGCCTGGGCGCGGTCAAAGGTTTCTGCGGCCTTTTGGGGTTGATTGTCCCGGCGGTACATGACCCCCAGGTCGGTCAAGACGTTGGCGTTATCCGGTTGGTGTTTTAAGGCATTCTCATAAGCTTCGATGGCTTGTTTTACCTGCTGTGTGTCAAAATATGCATTACCAAGTGCAACCCATGCCGAAGCGTTATCCGGCGATTCGGTAACGGTTTTTCTCAATTCAGCGATTTTCCCCTCACTTTCCGGGTGCATATCCGTCTCGGCGTGCTCTGCATGGGGGGGCATGGTCTTGGCCAGGGGCACGTCCGGTCCCATCTTAAAGGCGCTAAAGACGACACCGCCTAAAAATCCGATGATCAGTGAAATAAAAATAAACAGCAATGCGGTTTCGAGTTTAATGGATTTACTGTTTTTCGTTTGTTTTTTCATGATGGTATCTTGCATGCAAATGCCAAAGGGATTATAAATTAATGTTCCGGCTTTTCTTTTAAGCGCCCGGCCGGATCCTGTCAAGGACGATCTTCATGCATGACGGTGCGCTGGGCCGGCATGCAAAGTGGCTTTTATTTGGAGCGTTCATGTTTCTACCGACCACCAAAATCGAGATGACCCGCCTCGGTTGGTCTCGCCTGGATGTTGTGCTGATTACCGGCGACAGTTACATCGACAGTCCCTATGTCGGGGTGTCGCTCATTGGCCACGTTCTTGCGGCATCCGGATACCGGGTCGGGATTATCGCCCAACCGGATATTCAAGATGGACAGGATATTTCCCGGCTTGGAGAGCCGCGTCTATTTTGGGGTGTTACCGGCGGCAGCGTTGATTCCATGGTGGCAAACTATACCGCAACCGGAAAACGCCGAAAAAAGGATGACTTTACCCCGGGCGGATTGAACACACGCCGTCCCGATCGCGCGGTTATTGTTTACACAAATCTGATCCGGCAATATTTCAAGAATACCTGCCCCATCGTTCTGGGGGGAATTGAAGCCGGCTTGCGCCGAGTCTCCCATTATGATTTTTGGTCCAACACCATTCGCCGATCGATCCTTTTTGATGCCAAGGCGGATTTCCTGGTTTACGGTATGGGTGAACAGACCGTTATCGGCCTGGCCCAAAGACTTGATTCCGGTCGCAGCCCGCAGGATCTGCCTGGTCTCTGTTACATTTCATCAAAAAAAATAGACGGATTTCTCGAACTGCCCTCCCATGACACGGTTTCTCGATCCAAGCCGGCATTCACGGATATGTTTCATGAATTTTACCGTCAAACCGATCCCAAAGGCGCCACTGGACTTTTCCAACGCCAGGACACTCGCTACCTGGTTCAAAATCCACCCCCCCCTGCCCTGCACCAGGACCAGCTGGACAAACTCTACGAAATGGGCTTTGAGCATACACTTCATCCATCTTACAGCGCCCTGGGAGTGGTCAAAGGACTGGAAACCATTCGATTCTCAATTACCACCCACCGGGGTTGCTATGGCCAATGTCATTTCTGCGCCATCGGCGTTCATCAAGGTACGACCGTGCAATGGCGTAGCGAAACATCCATATTGCGCGAAGCGAAGCGTTTGTCTCAACTGCCCGATTTCAAAGGAATCATTCAGGATGTGGGGGGCCCCACCGCCAACATGTATGGGTTTGAGTGCACGATAAAACGAAAACGTGGCATCTGTCGGCATCGAAACTGCCTGGTCCCGGAAATCTGCCCGCATTTGAAACCGGATCACAGCCAATTTACCAAGTTATTAATGAAAATGCGGCAGCTGCCTGAAATCAAAAAGATATTTATCCGATCGGGTCTCCGGCATGACCTTGTGCTCGCTGATCAAAGCCATGGTATGAGCTGGTTGGACGGTGTGGTCCGGAACCACGTCTCGGGTCAGCTTAAGGTAGCACCTGAACATTCAAATTGCAATTTACTAAAATTAATGGGTAAACCTGATATTGAATCTCTCCTGGAATTTAAAGCGCATTTTGATCGGTTAAGCACCAACGCCGGCAAGAAACAGTTTTTAACCTATTATTTTATCGCAGCCCACCCCGGCTGCTCCCAGCATGATATGGTGCAACTCAAGCAGTTCACAGACCACAGACTTCGCATGACGCCCGAACAGGTTCAAATTTTTACCCCTACCCCGGCCACCTATTCAAGTCTCATGTATTATACGGGAAAAGATCCGTTTACTGGAAGAAAAATCTTTGTTGAAACGGACAGACGCGGCAAGGAAAAACAGAAAAAGATTCTAACGCAGAAAACCCTTCTCCGGCGGCATGATAACCGGAGACACGGCAGTTGAAATCGGACCGGCAGATGATTATCATTTGCCAGGACCCTGAAGCGGAAAATTACTCATGACAAAACAAAACCGATCGACAACTGAGAAAAAAATCGGGGTTATATCCGATACCCACGGTTTGCTGCGCCCCACCGTCAATGACGTGTTCAAGGGTGTGGACATGATCATTCATGCCGGTGACATCGGAACGGTGGCGCTTTATCGGGCTTTGGAAAAAATTGCACCGGTTACAGCTGTTTTCGGAAATATGGACAATGGCCCGCTGATCAACTTTCTGTCCGAAACCGAGTTTATCCGAGTCAATGGGTTTGGCATTTACGTCCTGCATGATATCTTCATGCTCGATCGGGATCCGGCAGTGGAAGGTATTCACCTGGTCATCAGCGGACACACGCACCGTCCCGAGTTAACAGCCGGCAAAGGCGTTCAATACCTAAACCCGGGTTCCGCCGGTCATCGACGGTTCCATCTGCCTATTTCAGTTGCCATACTCACCATTTCAGAAAGCCGT
>JAFDDL010000536.1:0-3395 GCA_019310865.1 Deltaproteobacteria bacterium
ATCTTCAATACAACAGACGGAGGAAAAAACTGGTCCCTCCAGAATACGGGGACGGATAGTTATCTATATTCTGTCAGTTTTACGGATAAAGATAATGGTTGGGCCGTCGGAGAATATGGAATAATCCTACAAACAAAAGATGGTGGTAAAACCTGGAGCCCCCAGCAAAGTGGTACCGAAAAACACCTTTATAAAGTAAAATTTATTGATGCATCTGAAGGGTGGGCAGTCGGGTACTGGGGAGTGATTATTTATACAGTGGACGGCGGAAAAACCTGGCAGGACAGGTCAATTGCTGAAGATCTTGCTTTTAACAGCCTGGCCATTGTGGGGGATCAGTGTTGGGTGGTCGGCGAATTCGGTGCCATTTACCATACAAAGAATAAAGGCCAAAATTGGGAAAAACTACCCACTGGCGTGGGCGAAGACGTTTCAATATTTGGTATCGTTTTTACGAGCCTCGCAGAAGGTTGGGCAGTGGGGTTAGAGGGCACTGTTTTGAGAGCGCAAGATGGCGGTATGACCTGGCGCCCGATAAATAGTACAAACGACATCTCGGCAACATTATTCGATGTCGTTGCCAGGGATAAGGCCATTTTTGCGGTGGGGGGAAGAGGCACAATCGTAGAAATCATTCAAAATTCAAACGAAACCACCTCTCTTCGAAAAATCCTCCCGGAAACGCCGGTGTACAATGTTCTATCGGGCATGTGTTCGATTGGTCAACGTGTTTGGGCCGTGGGCAGCCATGGATCGCTCTTGGAAATTGAAGGCTAACATTTATTGATGAAAATTACAAATTTAGCAGGAGAGTCAATTGAATAGAAGTGAATTGGATACTTCCGAACGAACAAATAAAAAAACCTATGCGTTTACCGATCACAAGATTTCGAATTTTATTGTCTCGAATCGACTTTTAATACTTTTGGTCATAACATGCATTACCGTTTTCTTTGCAATTCAAATCGGCAAGGTCCAAATAAAAACCGAGTTAAGTGATCTTTTGCCCCAGAAACATGAATATGTGCAGCTTCACAAAAAATTCAGAAATGTTTTTGGTGGCGCGAATATACTTTTTATTGATTTATTTGTAAAGGATGGCGACATATTTAACCCGGAGACCCTGAAGAAAATTCTCTATATTACGGACGAGGCAACTTTTCTTCCCGGTGCTGATCGATACAAGATTCTTTCCATTACCCAGACAAAAATAAAGGATATCAAGGCCTCAAAATTCGGGCTTGAAATCAATCCACTGATTCCGGAAATTCCGGAGACAGAGGCGGAATTGGAGGCTCTGAGACAAAAGGTTTTTACCAATGATATGGTTTACGGGTCATTGGTATCGCTGGACTCAAAAGCAGCTTTAATATCGGTGCAATTTCAAGAAGATATCGCGCTGGATTACCCCCTTATATTTAGTCAGATACAAGAGATCTGCGATGCGGTAAGAGATGATAATACCGATGTCGCAGTTGCGGGTGACCCCATGGTCCGGGGATATATCTACAGCTATCTTGGTCAGACAAAGGTAATCTTTGGTGGTACGTTGCTGGCCATGGTGCTGTTAATGATCATTTATACAAGAAGTCTGCAAATGGTTGCCATGCCGATTGTCTCCGGTCTTTTGAGTGCGGTGTGGGGGCTGGGTTTTGTGGGCTTTCTCGGGTACACATTAGACCCCCTGACGCTGGTCGTTCCCCTTTTGATAACAGCCAGGACGCTGAGTCATTCCGTTCAGTTCAACGAGCGGGTTATTGAAGAGTATTCAAAATATGGGAACATAAAAGCAGCGTGTCACTCCAGTGTAAAAGCCCTCTTCTATCCCGGTTTGGCCGGCGTGCTGACGGATGCGGCAGGCATAGCGGTGCTTATTGCCATCCCGATTCCCTTTTTACAAAAACTGGGAATCATCAGCTCCTTCTGGGCGCTGAGCACCATATTTACGGTTTTGTTTTTTAATCCGGTGGCATTGCTCTTGCTCCCGCCGTTCATTAAACAAAGAGCAGCGGAGGGCGGTATTTACAGAAAAATATCCAAGCGAACAGCAATGCTCAATAGCGGTCGCGGGCGTTGGTATGTGCTTGGCGTCACGATCATCATTGCGGTTGCCGGCGTGTTTTTCGCAGGTAACCTCAAAGTAGGGGATGTAAATCCCGGGACGCCCATTTTATGGCCTGATTCCCCCTATAATGAAGCAGCAGAGACCTTGAACAAATCCTTTCTGGGATTAAACCCGATGCTCATCGTTGTTGAGGGAGAAAAAGAAGACGCTGTTTACGGATATGATATGCTGCATAAAGTGGAGGAATTCCAGAGACATATAGAACAGTTGCCCAGTGCTGGTGGATCTGTCTCGATTGTAGATATACTGAAAAAATTGAATATGAATCTGAATAAGGGTAACGCTAAATGGTCATTTTTACCGAAAAGCGAGGAAGAGATTGCTGTCCTTCATTTCATGTTTTTAAACGGTACGCAGCCGGGAGATTTGGATGCCTATTGCACGCATGACAACCGGTCGATGAGCATTACAGTGTATTTCAAAAACCACCAGGGCGATACAATAAGAGAAGCTATGGCCGCCACCAAAGAATTTGTGGACAATAATCCGATAAAAGGCGCCAAATTCAAATTTGCTGCTGGGGCTGTTGGGTTATTAGCCGCAGTCAACGAAGAAATCTTTAAAACACAGGTGCAATTACTGGTCATGTCTTTTGCCCTGACGATTATTTTCTGTGCATTAAGTTTCCGGTCACTTGTCGCCGGAATACTCCTTGTTATACCCTTAGCCGTATCAAATTATCTGATCTTTGCGTATATGGGCTTGAAAGGCATTGGTTTGAATATTAACACCTTGCCGGTGGCGACGATTGCCATCGGCATTGGTGTGGATTACGGGGTATATTTCTTGAGCCGGATGAAAGAGGATTATATACTTTCCCAGGATTTTTGGCCGGCACTGCACAATACACTGGCGACAACCGGTAGAGCCATATGTTTCACGGGCTTGACCGTGGGACTGGGGGTGGTCTTCTGGCTTTTGTCGGATATTCGATTTCAGGCGGAAATGGGCTTGCTGCTGACATTGGCAACCATTCTTCATCTTTTGGGCACCCTGATTCTGCTACCGGCATTGGTGCTGGCAATAAAACCAAAGTTCATAACGAGAGGTCACGGTTTATAACGATAGGATAGATAAAGCAAGATAACCCTTAAACCAAGAAAAAAAGGAGGTGCGGATTGGCTTGTATGTTAAAATCTTGTGCATATGTGTATTTCTGACCATGGGGATTGATAAACCAAGGCAAAACAACCCTTAAACAATGACCAAAGGAGGTACGAAATGACTAAGCGTGTTAAGATGTTGTGCGTATGTGTATTCCTAACCCTGT
>JAFDDL010000536.1:3426-4521 GCA_019310865.1 Deltaproteobacteria bacterium
CGCGGTTCATGATTCAGCTTTCAGAATAGAGGATGGGAAAAATGGCCTTCACGGTCCGGATCCTGGGGTCGTCGGGACGACCCGAGGGCTGGAGCAAGGCGATTACATCATGTCCAGAAATACGCTTCAGCTGGAGGGGAGTTGGACCCCCCAGGATAATTTGTCCGTGACGGCAGTTTGGCGAGGCGCATACGAAGCAAGCCTGCAGATATCCAGCGAACTTGAACAAAATGTAATCGATGCGGGCGCAGAACACAGAATAGACAGCTATGAGTATGACAGTGACTTGAGGGAAATCTATGTGGATTTTGCCTGGGGTGACTGGGCCATGCGGGCCGGAAAGCAGCAGATTGTCTGGGGAGAGGTGATGGGCAATAGAATGTCCGATATCATCAACCCGTTGGATTACAGCTGGAATTATATATTTTCCGACTGGGAAGATCTTCGCATTCCGTTGTGGGGTGTAAATATAGCCCATCGGTTTTCGGCGAGCCATGTCCTTGAACTCGTTTGGCTGCCCGGGGCTATCGACAACGGGTTTGAGCCCACAAAATTCGGAACGGCAGGAACCCAGTGGGGCCCAGCCGGATTTGGCCAGCTCTTTTTAGATGCGATCAGGGCTTCTGTCCCGGAAAATGATATCCGAAATAGTGAGTTTGGCGCCAGGCTCAAAGCCATGGTTGGCTCTTGGGACACCTCACTGTTTTGGCTCCGTAGCCGGAATGACAACCCGATGTTTGATCAGGATTGGCTGGCGAAGCTGCTGGCTGGCAGAATGGATTTCTTCAACTATCCATTCAATAATAAGTTTGGCGGAACTTTCAACGTCTACAACCAGAAACTCGATACGGTATTCGCTGGTGAATGCGTTTATACGGTTGATGAGCCCTATATTCCACTCGATATTTTTGCCCATGGCCATGTAAAATTCGAGAGCGATTCGTTCGCCTTTTTTCTCGGGGCGACTAAATTACAATGGGTGCCTTTTATTAACACAAGAAACAAGGTAACGATCGCCGTTCAGTTCATGCAGAAATTCATTTTAGATTATGATGATCGGATGTCAACATATGACATGGCCCAGGATGATAGCAA
>JAFDDL010000537.1 GCA_019310865.1 Deltaproteobacteria bacterium
TCCTCTGGCGCCTTTAAAGGTAAGCCACTTGGTCCAATTTTTCCGCCGCTCTTCTTCACCTTTTCTTCTTGCAAAATAATTTTGGTCCCTTATCTCCTTTGGTGTAATCAGCCACACACCGGAAGGGTCTGCCTCCGGAATAATCTTCCAAATCATATCCAGATATTTGTCCCATATCGGCCCTTCGGTTAAAAACTTATACGGCGTACCTTTTATTTGAAAAACTTCCTCTTTCCCCCAATCCCCCATTACCAGTATTGAGACATCCTTCTTGAACCAATAACAATTCAGCATATTTTTCTGTGTATTGCATGTGTCCAGAAGCACCAAGAATGCCAGGTTTCCGTCATCCATTACAGAAAACGAATTGACGGGAACAGAGTGGGGATTTCCCTCACGGTTCACGGTTGTAACAGTCTTTATTGCGTTCGGATCTTCAAGAAGCGCCTTTATATTCTCCGGAATATTCATAATTTTCCCTCCCCTGACGGGTGTTTTGTTTTATAATCTCAAACTACAGCAGCCGCTGCCAGTCAGTAAACGGTCCTAACGGCTGGAATTTCCACTCCATAAAATCACCTGAAAGCCTTCCGTTATGATGTTTTTTCAACAAACGATAACGGCCGATATCGATTTTCGCGTAAAATTCCATGGGTGGCTGGACAGCCCCCATCTTGTAAAAATCGGTTCCCGGTTGTATGCACCAGTTCGTGCCGACCGGTATGATGCCGTGTTTGATTAAGAATTCATATCCTTCCAGAGTAGAGTTTACTGCTTCATCAACCTGCTCAAACCCGTAAGGCGGTGGTGCCATCTCCGTACCGATGACAAAACCGGCTGCCACATTGCCTTCACCAAAGACCTTTACGGCGTTCAGGGTGTTTTCAAGATAAGTGTCATAGGGAAGATGTTCGTTTTTCCCGGGACACACCAGTTCGAAATGTTCCTTTTTCCAGGTTTCAAAATAGCATCCAACAGCATCCAGGCCTGCGTCTTTTAATTTCTTATACTGATCAATCGTATAAGGGGTTGCAATCAAATAGGTTGCCATATCATAAGGCTTATAAGAGGCGCTGGCATCTTTGACTGCCTTGACTATTTCGAGCTGATTATTTAGCTCTCTTTCATAGCCCTGTTTTGGGTTTGACCCGCCGGTAAGAAGCATGTGAAGCCACCGCCCTTTTTCTTTGCATGCCTCACTGATCAAATCGTAAACATCGTCGCCTTTCAACCGTACTTTCCACCCCCGTCCCATTTTCATTGCGTGGCGTGTGTTATAATCCATGTCGCAGAAACGACACTGCTTGCCATTATTCCAGTAATGGCAATGGGAATTCGGGATAATGAGCATGCAAGAGCTGCCGGACTGCCATCCAATGTGAGTCAGCGGCACGCCTTTGCGCGTTGTCGCACCTTCGCTTTCAAGTTTTGAGGCCTTGAAAAAATCGATTTCTTCTTTTACTTTGTCGCCTGAAAGTATGTAAAATTTATCATCGATCACATCAACCGTATACGGCGCACCACGATCCGGTGGAGATATCTGCATCGCAACGGTTGTCGAATCGTTTAGTTTCATGCAAAACGGTATGGAGTATTCCTCTTCAAAATTCTCGTGGTGCCACTGAAAAAGGATCCGTGGTCCTGATGCATAATAGGGGTCCTGCACCTTCTCCACGGCCGCCTTGGTCATGGTCACCCCTCTTCTCTGGTAGTCGATTTTTGCCAGGAAGGAAGGGGGGACAAAAGGATATTTGTTCTGTACATAATCCCATTCCTCATCCCTACTCATTTTTCGGTATTCTTCGACGAGAAGCGCAGGCTCGTCCAGACCCAATTCTTTTAAAATTTTGAATTCCTCAGCCATTTTATTATCTCCTTTAAAAAGTGTGCATATCCTTTATTGAGGCTCTTTTTAATCTTTTCTGTTCTATATTTTATGGCCAACCCTTAGCCCGTCGAAAATCGCATAATAGGCGTTTCTAGGTCTTGCGCAATCTCCAATCACGTAGACCTCTTTTCCTTCGGGTATATCTTCCGCCACCGCGTCAGCTATTTCCGTGCTCGGTTTTACACCCCAGGTAAGTACGATATGATCCGTCTCAAGTATTTCTCGTCTGCCATCGTCACATATTACCTCAACGCCTTCTTTGACCAAGCTTGCTATTCGTGCATTGGGAATATTTTTCACACCTAATTCGTTGAGACTGCCTAGTAGAAGCTGTGAATTAAAAAAGTTGATCTCGCCGAGCGCAGGTCCCGGGAACGGCAATGCGCCCACGATGGTGACATCAATCCCTTTCTTTGCTATAATTTCAGCAAATTCAGCAGCATCCCGAGATGAAGCGCTCCAACTCGGCCCATTGATCCCCACCACTACTTTGTTACCATTTATTTTCTCCTTCCCTAGAAGAATATCCACATTATTGGAAACGCCTTTCGATGTCTCTCCAAGCAATACAGGTGTTTCCCATGTAGCGCCTGTTGCGATAATCAAAACGTCATTTTCATTGAAAAGGCTTTTTGCCGCTTTTACATCAATTCTCTCGCTGAATTTAAACTTTACATTCGCCTTCTCACACTGTTTCCTCCGCCAGCCGATAGCATAGGGCCTGAATATTCCCTTTCCCTTTGACAAAGAGGCCAAATTGAATTGTCCACCGGGTCTTTTTTCCTTCTCATAAATCGTTACATCATGTCCTCTGCGAGCGCTTACAAGGCCTGCCTCCAACCCAGCCGGACCGCCTCCAATAATTGCCACTTTCTTCGATTTAACCGCCGGGGTTAGCTTGTCGTAAATCCGTTCTCTGCCAACCACTGGGTTTTGAAGGCAACTTATTGGATGATCATGGATAAAAAACTCCAGGCAATTCATACACCGAATGCATCGGCAAATTTCATCATATTTTTTTTGCATTACCTTTTTCGGAACATCCGGATCTGCAAGCAGCATCCGCCCTAAAACAATTACATCGCAGTATTCTTCATCAATTATTTCATCAAGCATGCCAGGATCTGTAAAATTCTGTGTCCATACCGGAATATTTACTTCCTTTTTAATTTCCCGGGCACCCTTGACAGAGATGGCCTCTTTATTCTGGGCTGACCGGTAACTCATGAATCCATCTTTTAATGTAGAGGGAAACGTCTCATATGTTCCGGCTGTCACGGAAATATAGGCTGCGCCGCCTTTTTCAAGTGCTTTTGAGAAAATCTTGGCATCTTCTAATTTGAACCCGTCATCCGTTCCTTCCTCACAAATAATCCGGATGCCCGTGGGAAAATCAGGACCACATTTTTGATGAATTCGTTCGATAATATCCAGGGCGAATTTGAACCGGTTTTCCCGGCTCCCCCCATACTGATCCGTTCTTTTATTTGTGCGAGGGGAGTAGAAC
>JAFDDL010000538.1 GCA_019310865.1 Deltaproteobacteria bacterium
TTCAGATCAAGGCGGACAAAAATTTTAACCACAGGCATACATTGAGTATTCCGAGGATTAAAATTTTTGTCCAACACAGATATGGGCCGAAATGGGGCGTTTTGAAACTGGCTCTCTTTAAAAAATTCCCGGCTCCACCCACTCACCGAAAACATCCCGAAAAATACCGGACATTTCACCCACGGTGGCATATGCCCGGCAGCAGTCCACCAGATAGGGCATGACGTTGTCGCCGTCCCGGGTGGCCTTTTCCAGGGCCTTTAATGTCTGCGTAACGGTTCGGCTGTCCCGGGTCCTTTTTAGTTCCCGCAGGCCGGCCTGCTGTTCTTCCACCCATTTTTCATTATATTCATGCAGATCCACGTCACTGTTGTCCTGGTCCTCGTCGTGGGTATACTTGTTTTGGCCGACTTTAATATACTCTCCGGTTTGAAGCCCCTTTTCAAATTCATAGGCTTGACTGGAAACCTTTCGCTGAATAAAGCCGGTTTCAACAGCCGTTGTCATACCGCCTATCGCTTGAATCTGCTTCATTTCCTCGAGGATCTTTTCTTCCATTTTCAACGTCAGGGTTTCGATAAAATAGGAGCCGGCCAAAGGATCCACGGTGTCTCGAAGGCCGACCTCCTCCATGAGAATTTCAAGTGTTCGCAACGATAACAGGGCCGCCCGTGGGGTGGGAATGGTGTAAGCTTCGTCAAAAGAGCACAAGGCCGTCGTCTGGGCGCCGGCAAGCGCCGCCCCCAGCGCGTAGAAGGCCCCCCGCATGATATTGTTCTCGGGTTGCTCCTTGGTCAGACCGCTGCCGCCACCGCCGAAAAGCCCCCGTAAGAACAGCTTCTTATTTTCGGTGACGCCGTAGTCGTTTCGAAGCATTTTGGCCCACAGCTTTCGGGCTGCCCTGAACTTGGTCACCTGTTCCCACAGGTTGCCGTAGACATTGAAGTTGAAGGAAAAGCGTCCAACGAAATCCGAGGCCGCAAGCCCGCGTTCCATGACATTTTCCATGTATGCCCTGGCAATTTCAAACGCGCAGCCGATTTCCTGGGCGGGTGTTGCCCCGGACTCGCGAATATGATACCCGCACAGGCTCACCGGATTGCAGCGCGGCAATTCTTTTACCGCGTACTCAATGATGTCGCCGACCAGTCGAACACCATGCTTCACCGGGAAAATCCAGGCGCCCCGGCCGATCATCTCTTTCAAGATGTCATTTTGCGGCGTGGCGGATATCTTCTCTTTCGGGTAGCCGAATTTTTCCGCCACGACCTGGTACATGGCCAACATGATGCCGGCCACCGCATTGATGGTCAGACCGGAGCCGATACGGTCCAGGGGGATATCCTTGAACGCGATTTCAAAATCCCTTAACGAGTCCACCGCCATGCCGACTCGGCCCACCTCGCCGAAGGATTTGGGATGGTCGGAATCATATCCCATCTGGGTCGGCAGATCGAAAGCAACGTTCAGACCGGTCTGCCCGTGATCGATCATCAGTTTGAAGCGGTTGTTGGTTTCTTCGGGTGTACCAAAGCCCGTATATTGGCGGGTTGTCCACGCCCGGCTGCGATACCCCAGAGGATGCAGACTCCGGGTAAAGGGGTATTGCCCCGGATCTCCCAGGTCTTTTTCGTATTCGAAGCCCGCCTGTTCAAGATCTTCGGGCCCGTACACCGGTTTTACGGTTATACCGGACTGGTACCGAACTTCTTTTACCGCACCCTTTTCATTCTTTATGTATTTTGCGACACCCATTTTTTTCCCCAAGTTGCGGTTTGATGAACTCGCAAAAAGTTCTTTTTCACGAAGCCATCAAGGTTTACCCTTGTTGCATCTACCCATCCGCCGGCGGAGTCCGGCCGAAAAGGCCATAAATACCTTCGGTTATTTCGTCGAATGGGGTGCCCCCCGGATAGATACCGGCGACCCCCATCTCTTTCAACACGGCGTCATCACGGCTGGGGATAACACCCCCAACGATGAGTTTGACATCCGCCATCCCCTCTCTTTTCATCATTTCCGACAGGCGGGCACAGATGGGTATATGCGCACCGGACATAATGCTCAGGCCGATAACATCCACCGATTCCTGCATGGCGGCGATGACAATCTGCTCCAGGTCCTGATGCAGGCCGGTATAAATTACTTCCATACCGGCATCCCGCAGGGCCAATGCTACAATTTTGGCACCGCGATCGTGACCGTCAAGACCTGGTTTCGCAAGGAGAATTCTAATGCTTCGATTATTCATATCTCTATTCCCCCTAGAAGTGGTTTCAAAACCTCATCTACTCACTCAGAATTCTTTTTCGATTTTACCACCGCCGGCTTCAAGCAATTCCAGAACAGCGGCCTTGCCCCTCAGAATATGTTCCTTGACCAGTTTCTCTACGCCGTCGGCGTCATGTTTCCGGATGGCATCAACCATGAGAATATGATCCTGGTTACTCTGTTCCGCCATTTTGTCCTTGCTTAGGATGATATGGCGAAAGCGGTAGATTTGCGTTTTCAGATCATTAATCATTTTGATCAGTTTGGGGCTGTTGCTCAATGTGTAGAGCAGTTCATGGAACTCGGTATTGAGTTTTTCCAGTTCGTCAACCCGGCTTTTTCCCAAGCAGTTCTGATACTTTTGAATTATCTTTTCACGCTCGGAAAGGCCGTCCGACGTGTAATTTTCCACAACAAGCCGGGCCGCGTACGATTCAAGCACACTTCGAATCCCGAAGGTTTCATCAATGTCCTGACGGGTCAAGCCGAGCACCACGAACCCGCCGGCCGGCAATTTCTTTAAAAAATCCTGGCTCTCCAGCTTGTGAAGGGCTTCTCTGACCGGTGTCCGGCTGACGCCGATTGCATCAGCAATTCGACTTTCAACCAGACGGTTCCCGGGTGAGATATCCCCGCTGATAATCGCCTGCTTGAGATATTCGAAGACTAGCTGTCCAGCCGATTTCCTTTTCGGTAGCGCCTTAAGGTTGTCGAGTTCTATTGTCCCGTTTTCTAATTTTTTCCATTCCATGTTCCGTTTTCCTTATGTCTACGGGCTTCCTTTCTACAATCCTTCCCACCGGACAATATTTAAATGCAGTCAAATATACGCTTGACAGATCACGATGTGTACGGTATACAGTATGCAATAATTATTTGATACACAGATTTGTAACCATTGTCAAGAGGCTGTCTAAAAAATGTTCAATTTTATCCGGATGCATGCTGGAATTACCCAACGGCGCTCAGCCGTGACAATCTGAAAGCGTTGATTAAGGAGTCAATATGCAGGCTGAATTTTTTCTTGGAAACGGCGCCATCGCCCTCGGGCTTCTGGAAGCCGGCTGCCAGGTGGTAACCTCCTATCCGGGGACACCCAGCTCGGAAATCCTGCCGGAA